>CALFUP010000298.1 GCA_937929875.1 uncultured Cocleimonas sp.
CTAGACATAGGAATTATTAAGCTCTTATCTGATAAGGGTTGGACATACCGCCAATTGGTCAATGGCCGAACCCTTGAAGATCAGCTGTATTTCGGATCAGATTAGTGTTTTATTGGGGTTTGTATTTTTTAAAATCACACTTGTACACACCCCCCTACTTTTTATAATTCAATTGTGAAAACCTCAGATACAACAAAGCCCGAATTTAATCGGGCTTTGTTGTATACATTAGACAAATGATAGTCATATAAAAAATATTATTGATATGTTCTTAAAGGTAACTAGTATCTATTCGATAGATCAATTTTACTTTTCTGGCGAAGCGTCAATCTCAAAATCAACCTCACTTGCTTGTGAGTAAGTCCCCAATTTCAATTTAAAACTGTCTTCAATGATGGAAGCAATAGCTCCAACACATACGAGAACGCCAGATATTGGCACAATGGCAATGGCGTATTTCTTTGGCATGTAATTTGGCTTGAAAGCAAACCAGCCGTCTTCCCATTCAAAATGCCACATTTCCCAATATTTCCCCCCCATTGTATTGACCGCTTCAATGCCATAGATAATCATGACTACCCCAAGACAAAAAATAACCAAGGTCCAAAACTGCTGAACTAAAAAAGCAAATTTTACGGGCAACCATGAATAAATCAGATCCAGTGCGATGTGGTCTCGGTCTCTAACTGTGAGCGCCAAGGCGATAAAAACAAGCCAGATATTGCTTAGTACCGTCAGTAAATCACCCCAAACAGGCGGGTTTTCAAACACATATCGCATAACGATGTTATAGACTGCGAATATAACCATCATCAGCAAAAAGATGCCACAAAATGCAGTGAGAGTTTTTTTGACTAGCTTGTCAATCCAAACTACGAAATTAAACATATTGAATCTCCGTCTGATCTACAAGCGGCTCACTAAGTGTCTGTAATAGTTTTGAGATCATTTAACCAATCCAAAAGCTTTAGGCAGGAACATGGTGATATCAGGTATAACAATTAGTATGAACAGTAATGCAAAAAGTGCTACAAGGTAGGGCACCATTGCCACAGCTACTTTTTCCAAACGCACTTTCGCAATTGCTCCAGCAGTAAAGAAGGCAACACCAACGGGTGGAGTAACCGAACCTATTAAAAACCCAACGACAACAATGAGGGCCGCTTGAACGTCTGGGTAACCAGCTTTTACCATCACATCCACCAATACTGGGCCGACTACTATGATGTTAGCCGCTGAGTCCATTACCATACCCAGTAAAAAGATAAACAACACCAATACCAGAGCAAACAACAGCGGATTATGGGTGTAACTGAGTAGCCATTGTTCTAAGTCGTTAATGGCACCCAATGATGTTAAAAGCCAGCTGAAAGGGCCGGAAGCTGCAATGATAATAAAGACCATTGCCGAATTTCGAAAAGCGCGTACAAACGAACTTTTGCAGTTATGCCACTTAATGGTCCGATAAACAAATAAGCCAACAAATAATGCGATCGTGGCGGTGAGTGCACCCGCTTCAACAACACCTGCTATACCAAAAACAACTGATCCCACAAGTACCGCTGGAATCAATAGCGCAAATGATGCTTTATACGCAGAAGACCCTACTGCTTTGAAACTAAAAGGCTCTTCACTGCGCTCAAAATTATACTTTACCGCAAATAAATGATTAATGAACATGATCAAAAAACCAATCAATAAGCCTGGAATGATTCCACCTGCGAATAATGCACCTACAGATATTCCGCTAGCACTTGCTAGTACAATCATCATGATTGACGGAGGAATAATCCCTCCGATTGTTGAACTTACAGCGGTAACAGCGGCGGCAAAAGCAGCTGGATAACCTGCCTTTTTCATTGCGGGAACTAGGAGCGAGCCTACTGTTGCAGTGTCAGCAACAACCGAACCGTTCATGCCTGCGAAAAACATGGAAACAAGGACATTAGCTAGCGCCATACTTCCTCGCATCCTGCCAATTATTTTTTGACTTAAGTCGACCAGTCGATCCGTTATGGTGGAGCTGGTCATAAGCTCCCCCGTCAGCATAAAAAACGGTATTGCGGTCAGAGGTACAGCATCGATAGCGCTGAACATCTGACTTGGAATAAGAATTAAAGGTGCCGCGCCTGTGATTAAAATATAGACAACGGGAATTAGGATAAGTGTAAATCCAATGGGTGCCCCCAAGAGGATAAACCCTACTAAGGTAATAAGAAGTAAAATGCTTTCCATCTGTTTTTTTGATCCTAATCCAAGGTTTGGGAGATTAATTCAGTCAGAATAGTTTAATCTGACTTACTAAGTACAAAAAAGAAAGCGTGGAAATTACCACGCCTTCTACTGATACAACATCAGAGAATGAGAGTTACAATGCGCCTGCTTTTTTCAATGAGGCAATGAAATCATGTAATCCCTGTTCCTCTAAAACACGTTCTGCGACTGCAGGGTCAAACGCACCTTTTGCATTTAACCAAGCATCGATCGCTCCAGCTCTCCAGAGTTTCATTTCTTCTTCGTTAGGGACATGCCACTCTTTAATACTAGCTTTGATTGCAGTCTCTCCCGCTTTTACCCACTCACGATCCAATTTCTGTACATGATCGCCAAAAGCCTTTGCTGCTGTATGTAACCAACCTCTCTCTTCAGCACTTAGTTTGTCATACTGGCCTTTATCGATAGAAAGTTGATTGCCAGACCAAACGCCACTGACTTCGGTGAAATACTGTGCTACTTCGTGCAGTTTAGCCACATGCTGCCAAGGCGTGGCGACATATTGTCCTGAGACTACACCTGTCTGTAAACCTTGATATAACTGTGCCCAATCGTAAGGTACTGGAATAGCACCCCAATTTTTAATCAAGGTGTATTCGATAGGACTTTTGGTGACACGCCATTTGATACCTTTCATATCGTCAGGAACATGAATCGGTCCTTTAGCATTACCAAGTTGACGAAAACCGCCACTAGAGTAAACAGTTAAACAAACGTGTCCTGCTTCTTCTGCAGCAATATCACATTGTTTCTTTGCTAGCCAATTAGAAGAAATTCGATCGGCGTCTTCAATGCTTTTGAAAATAAAAGGTAGGTCAAAAATTGCAAGTGATGTCCCAAAGTTACCAAAATTAGCAGTAGAACTTGTCCATAATGAAATCAACCCTTGATTCGCTTGTTCACCACAAGATTGTTCACTACACAGTGATTTTCGATAATGTGGCTCAATCTTCATTTTGCCGCCGGAAACTCTTTCTAAGGTAGGAATCAAAGCTTGATCAATAGCATCACCAATAGGCATACCCTTGAAACCAACTGTGCCTAACTTAAGTACTTTTTCAGCAAATGCTCCTTGAGTACACGTTAATAACACTGCGGTAATCGCTAGTGCTTTTATAGAAAAACTCTTTTTCATATCCTTATCTCCTTATGCAAATTTAAAAAATTGAACTTCAAAATTATTATCACCCTTGATTGTGTTTAGGAAAAGCGACAGTTTTCTCGTATATAAAGGACAGTTGAAAAAGGACAGATGAAAGCTTTTGAAGGGACAGATGTAAGTAAGCCTTGTACTCTTGAAGAAATACAATTACTTTAAATTAAACACTCAGTGATGATCTGCTTTAGGGCAAGTATTGAAAGTTATTTTTTACAGGGAGAAGACGTGCAGTCCACAACACTAACATTTTTTAATTTGCCTGAAGACTCAAAGCTAGGGTTGCGAGATCAAATTTGTGAAATGGTTAGCTCAGCTATCACTTCACAAATATTATCTCCAGATAAACGGTTACCTTCCTGTAGAGAACTAGCTCAACAATTGGACGTTTCAAGGAATACTGTTTTTGCTGCATATAATCGTCTTATTGATCTTGGATTATTGGTTTCTCGGAATAGATCGGGATACTTTATTGCACCAGATTCTCAGTCCATTCTCGCTTTAAAAAAGGACAAAAACCAAGATGTTCCCCAAGAGAGAAAACCTTCACCTGTTGAATTTGGACCTTCCGGATTAGTTCCTGTACTTAACCCTCTTAATTGGAATAGTTACCCTTATCCATTTATTTATAATCAAATAGATCCAGGATTATTTCCTGTCGAAAGCTGGCGGGAATGTTCTCGATTAGCTCTAAGTAGAATTCAAAAGCCAGCCTGGATGGATGATTCGGTAGAAAGTGATAGTCCTCAATTGATCCAACAACTTCGTCAGCGTCTGTTGAACTATCGAGGAATTTATGCCGAAGAAGACGAGATTCTAATTACCTTAGGCACTCAAAATGCACTGTTTATTATTGGGTCAGTATTTTCTAATAAGGATAAAACGATCGCCATTGAAGATCCGGGATACTTTGGGGCATTGAATGCCTTTAAGTTAAGTGGAAATGAAGTTGTTGGGGTACCTGTCAATGAGGGAGGATTGGATGTAACTGCAATACCGAATAATTGCCAGTTGGTATTCACAACGCCAAGTCATCAATTTCCAACTATGGTTACCATGTCAGAAACTCGGCGAAAAGAGCTACTTGAAGCTTCAGTCAAACAAGACTTTCTGATCATTGAAGATGATTACGAAGCTGAAATGAATTACTTTGATCGACGTTCAAGGTCGATTCGATCATTTGATCAAGATAATCGAGTTATCTATATTGGTAGCTTGTCTAAAACTGTATCACCAGGAATTCGTCTTGGGTTTATGGTCGCTCATAGAGATATTATTCAGCGAGCTAGAATGATTAGAGGTGTCATGATGAGACACCCCCCCACTATTATCCAGGAAACGGTAGCCTTATTTTTCCGTCTTGGTTATTACGATTCTCACTTAAGAAATTTGCAACGTCGTTATAAAAAAAGATGGCATGTTATGCATGATGCAATTACAAAGCATCTATCCATGTTAGAACAAACTAAGAATAAGGGAGGAACGTCATTCTGGTTGAGAGGCCCTGAAGGATTCAATGCGAGAGATTTAGCTGATAGATTGAAAGAAAAAGGCGTGCTTATTGATATCGGAGAAATTTTCTATCTAAATGAAGATAAGCGAAGTTTTAGGCTTGGTTTTGCCTTTGTGACCATGCAAAAGCTCGAGGAAGGCATCAAAATTATTGCTGAAGAAGTAAAATATTTACTGAAATAATGCGGTTAGAAATGCTGTCCTGAGAAAACTTTAAACCTGTCTCTAGACTGCTTTGCTGTTTTTTGAGTTAATTGTTAACCATAAGTTAAGTATCTTTTTTTGTAAAAAATACTGATCTTTAAACTTCTTTTAAGATTTACTTTAATAAAAACGCAAAAATATGATACCTAAAAAACGTGATCAAAATATATCGTTATGTCAGCCGTTTGTTGTAGATATACCCGATGAAACTTTGGGTGCTGTGCGTGAAAAAGTAGCAGCCTATCCATGGCATGAAATGCCAGATGACGGTGGTTGGGGTTACGGTACGAATCTTCAGTACATGAAAGAGCTCGCCGATTATTGGGTCAATGATTACGATTGGCGTAAACATGAAAAAGAGATTAATGCCTTCCCTCAGTTTAAAGCTGAAGTGAATGGTATTGATATGCATTTCATTCATGAAATCGGCAGCGGACCTTCTCCAACACCTTTATTGATCACCCATGGCTGGCCGGGAACAGTTGCTGAATTTATGGAAGTTATCGAGCCGCTAGCTCACCCTGAACGTTTCGGTGGCAATGTTAAAGATGCTTTTACGGTAATTTCACCCTCTCTTCCTGGTTTTGGTTTCTCAGGTAGACCACCACGTCCTTATGGACCAAGAAAAATGGGTGAAGTGCTCAATGCATTAATGGTCGATGTACTAGGTTACGACAGTTATATCGCACAAGGAGGAGATTGGGGTGGAACGATTGCCTCATATATTGGTTTTGACTTCCCAGAAAATTGTAAAGCGATTCATATTAATATTTTAACGGTTAGACATCCTGATGGTCCGCAAACAGAAGAAGAAAAAGAGTGGGAAAGACAATTTGATATCGATCAAATAATGGAAGATGGTTACCGCACCCAACAAGCGACTCGGCCACAAACATTGAGTTATGGAATGATGGATAGTCCTGTCGGTGTAGCAGCATGGATTATTGAAAAATATAACTCTTGGTCTGATACCAATGGTGATGATGTAGAAAGCGTTTACACCAAAGATGAATTACTGACGAATATCATGATTTATGTTGTCACACGAACCTTTAATACGGCGTCTTGGATATATTATGGACGCCGCGAAGAAGGTGGTCGCATCTTATCCCAAAAAGGTGATCCCATTACCGTACCTACAGGTTGTGCATTGTTTCCAAAAGAAATGTCAGCTTGGCCACCACGCAGTTATGTCGAACGCATATGTAATGTCCAACATTGGACGGAAATGCCCAGAGGAGGGCATTTTGGTGCAATGGAAGAACCTGAATTATTGGTAGAAGATATCCGCGCTTTTGCCCGAAAAATCTGTTCTACAGCTAATTTGAGCTGATGTAACGTTAGACTCTTTTAACAAATTCTTATTTAAGAACAAGGAATTACTTGATGTCCACACTTTTAACTCACGATGAATACAAAGCCATTGCTCAAAAAATTACTTTTCCTGTTGATCCATTCGTAAACGGAAAATTCTCTAAGCCACTCTCTGGAAAAACCATGGAGACGATTAATCCAGCAACCGGTGAAGTGTTTGCAACTGTCGCAGCGTGTAATTCAAAAGATGTGGATGCTGCAGTAATTATTGCTCAACAAGCTTTTGATGATGGGGAGTGGTCAAAGAAGCACCCTAATGAGCGAAAAGCTATCATCATTAAATTAGCTGATTTAATTGAAGAAAACCAACACGAGCTTGCGGTATTAGAAAGTCTTGAAAGTGGCAAGCCAATACGCGAATGTCAGCTAACAGACGTTCCAGAGACGGTTGACACATTAAAGTGGCATGCAGAGGCTGCCGATAAAATTTACGATCAGATTTCTCCCGCAAACGATGGTGGAATAGGCATGATAGTGCGTGAACCCATTGGAGTTGTGGGCGCAGTGTTACCTTGGAATTTCCCACTCATGATGCTGGCATGGAAGATTGGCCCTGCACTAGCAACGGGTAATAGCGTCATTGTTAAACCGGCAGAACAAACTTCATTGACTACATTAAAAGTAGCCGAGCTTGCACTAGAAGCAGGAATACCTGCTGGCGTATTAAATGTACTACCTGGCTTAGGTCCTGACGTAGGAGAGTCAATGGGACGTCACCATGGGATTGGAGTTATCTCATTTACAGGCTCAACAGAAGTAGGTCGTTTATTTTTAGAATTTTCGGCACAAAGTAATCTGAAGAAAATCACCCTAGAATGTGGCGGTAAAAATCCAGCGGTCGTTTTATCTGATGCTAAAAGACTCGATAGCGTTGCAGAGCATGTCGCGTTTTCTGCGTTGTGGAATATGGGACAAAACTGTACTGCCAATGCACGACTCATCGTGCATAAAGATATAAAAGAAGTACTGTTAGAAAAAGTACTTAAAGAATTCGATAACTGGAAAACAGGTGACCCGCTTGATCCTGATAATCAATTAAGTGCGATTATTTCACCAGAGCAATATGAAAAAATACTTAGATATATCGATATAGCAAAAAAAGAAGGGGCAGATTTAATCTACGGTGGTAATGCCATTGATAATGGTAACGGTTTATTTATCGAGCCAACAATTTTTGATAATGTGACAACTGACATGACAATCGCTACCGATGAAATATTCGGCCCAGTACTTGGTATTATGACAGTAGATTCTGATGAAGAAGCAATCGCTTTGGCAAACGATACGTGTTACGGACTACAAACCTCTTTATTTACTTCGGATGTAACGAACGCCCATCGCTTTGCAAGAGCGCTTCAGGCAGGCACAGTATCTGTTAACTGTTATGGGGAGGGTGATATTACAACGCCATTTGGTGGTTACAAACTATCTGGATTTGGTGGTCGAGATAATGCATTTTCTGCACATGATCAATATACTGAAACCAAAACGATTTGGATTGATCTAAGCGAATGAAATTAAAAGAACTAAATAAAATTCTCACTTTATGTGTAGCTTCACGTATTAAAATTTCATGAATAACAAAAGTAAAAGACATCCTCCTCACCTTTGATGGCACTTTTTTAATTCAAATGTGTATTTTTCATAAGTCTGTACTTTGTTTTACCGTCCCTCGGTATTTCCTTACGGAAATTACTCTACTACCTCTTTGACTCTTGGTGAGTCTAAAGAGGCAATCAGGATAAAGATAACACCACTATTGATAAAAACTGATAGATGTTAAGCTTCTTAAAATCACCCCAAACTACGATTCCAAGGAACGTGCATCAATGTCATTTGGCTCTTTAGGCTTGTGTGATCAATTGTTGAAAACCGTTGCTGAGCAAGGTTATACAACGCCATCACCAATACAGATTGAAGCGATACCCGCAGTGCTTAACCATCGTGATGTTATGGCAGTGGCGCATACAGGCACGGGCAAAACGGCCGGCTTTACCTTACCCATAGTGCAGCTGTTGTCTGGAGGTCGTAATTCAAAATATAGCTTTGAACAAAGTTCTGAAAAAACCCCTCAACCCAAAACGGTACGAGCATTAATTATTGCGCCCACCCGTGAGCTTGCGGCTCAGGTTGCAAAGAGCGTTAAAACCTACAGCCATGAGTTGAACATTCGCTCTGGAGTTGTATTTGGAGGTACGAGGATTGAGCCACAGATAGCGGAGCTAGAGGGTGGTTTAGATATTCTGGTTGCGACGCCTGGTCGTTTGATTGATCTTTATAATCGACAGACAATTGATTTTGATCAGCTTGAAATTCTTGTCTTGGATGAAGCTGATCGTATGTTGGATTTGGGATTTATCGATGATATCCGCCACATCCAAACGCTGCTACCTATAAAGCGTCAAACGCTGATGTTTTCAGCGACCTTTTCTAAAGGTATCAAGTCGTTTGCTCAAGGCTTGCTAAATGATCCCCAATTAATTGAAGTGGATATCGATAATAGCATCGTCGCTACCATTAAACAGAAAATACATCCTGTTGATAAAGAGCAAAAGAATGAGATTGTGATTCACTTGATTAAAAAGAACAATTGGCCACAAGTATTGGTATTTGTTCGCACAAAAAGAGAGGCGGATAGCTTAGTCGACGAATTACGAAACGCAGATATTAATGCTGATTCTATTCACGCAAATAGAACTCAACACGCACGCACACGAGCCTTAGAAGGTTTTAAGGACGGTGGTATTAACGGTAATATTGTTGTATTGGTAGCCACAGATATAGCCTCGCGAGGCATTGATGTTATTCAACTCGCTTGCGTCATCAACGTTGACCTCCCTTTTGTGCCTGAAGACTATGTACATCGCATTGGTCGCACAGGACGTGCTGGCTCCTCCGGTATCGCCATTTCACTCTTCAGTGAAGATGAATATAAGCAGCTGCATGCGATTGAACGAATCATCGGTCGTAAGTTTGAACGTGAGGTAATTCCAGGATTTGAGCCAAGTGTGAAGGCTCTAGCACAAACATCAGTCGATGATGATGAAGAGTACGGTAATTTTGAGGCAGACCCTAAATCACAGCGCAAAGGGCGAGGAAAACCTAAAGGCCGTAGGCGTCGTTGAGGTCACTCACTTACGCCAAAGCATTAACATCGTCTTGGATTCCGTTCTTCAAAACTAATCTACCGAACAGAATAATGAGCGAGTACTCATTTAAAATGACACCCCCCCACTTTTTAACCATTTTTAACTAATACATCTTAAATTGTTCGTTAGAACAAACTTTTGAATGCTTCAATTACAAGCTATCGCAGCATCAACATTTGCTCTTCCTGTATAAGATCCAATATCCGCACTTGTGAGTTTGCCATTTTTTAACGTAGTTTTGATCACTCGCTCCCAATTCGAATCGACGGTAATCATTGATGATTCTTTATCGCACTGTTGCACACCACCTGAAATAAAACTATCGCCAATTTTGTGATTGGTTAAACCTTGTTTTTGCGCGACTTGTTGCAAGCTACCATTTCGATAACTCCACACTCTTAATATTTTTGCTAGGTGTGGTCGATCGATATAAGCGATATCCATTGTTCCATCATTATCAAAATCTGCGATTCCTACAGGAGCTAACCAACGATAGGATTGCCCAATATAAGGCGTACTAGCCACCAGTGAGAGTTTATTTGGAATTTCTTTTGTGATACCGAAGACCGCGATTTGTGCGCCTTTTTGATTGTGACTGCGAATGGTGATGATTTCATTCCGGCCATCGCCATCAATATCGGCTAAGCGAGGTTGAATGTCTTCAAAGACCTGCGACTTATCGAGTGTAATCGACAACCTTTTACCTTCGGCTGTTTTGGCATGAAGTGCTCCTGCTTCTATTTTGTCGCCTAGTACGCCGTGTGCATATCTGTTTGTTGCATCATCATACCAAGCGGTTTTGATTCCATTTTTAGCAGCGTTTGTAGTCATGACTGATTCGGGAAAATCAGTTTGTGGTAATCTTTTATTGGCAGTTAACTCATTAGCGATTAGTGATGTAGAGTTTGAAAAGATCGTGAGTAGAAATATGCTTGGGAGGTAGAGCCGTTTCATCATCATTAAATTTATTCTTCAAAAAATATCAGTTACTTTAACGGTAATTTGAGGACTTTAGATGCATTCGCAGAAGAATGATGGGGCGCTTAATCCACATAAATCGTAGGCAGAGAAAGGTACGCTACCCGGCACTGTACGCGAATGAAAATGGCTATATCGTATGACGTTACGCTCATACGATATAGACTTTATTCTATTCATTCAGTATCAGTTTCAAGAATAAATAAGGTACTACTGTTTAAGTTAAAATGACACCCCCCCACTTTTTTAACTTAATAACTTAGAAAGCTTCCCCAGCAAACCAAACGGACTCTTTTTGCTTGAGTAATGCATCTAGTGTTTGTTTGACTTCATCTTTACTCATTGAATCTTGGAAGCTAATTTGAAAGAAACCTTCTTTATCAGTAGGGCTATCAATTTTCATTTGTTTTCCCTTAAGAGCATCATTGTTGCTTAGTTCTTCTGGGCTACCGTGGAACCCCACCAATAATATTGTCTTTGTGGCGCTTACTAATGAAGCTTGATTTTCTGTTGCTTGGGTAACTGCAGATGCAGGAATAAATTCGCTAGTTTCTATGGTTGATGGGTTAACTATAGAGGCTAGAATGGCTATCGATAAAACCAATGCACTAACACTAGCAAATTGTGCATATTGCGGCTTGCTATCTGATATAGGTATTAGTGAGAAAAAAGTATTTTTTAGTTTTTCAAATAGTGATTGCCTTACATTAGATTCAGAATGAGCCTTAGTTGCTGTCTCTAGATTATCAATAACATTCAACACAGATTTCAATCGTTCTTCTTTGGGTGCAATGACACTTCTATCCAGTAAAGATTTATCTGCAGAAACTAATTCAATCATTTGTTTCTCAGTTTGGAGAAGCTTTTGAAGAGAGGGATGCGATAGCAATGCTTTTTCGAAAAAGTCCTTAGCGTCTTCTGACAGTTTTCCAATAGCGAACCATGGTATTAATTCTAAAGCCTCTTTAGGTATATAAGATGTATTGTTAGTATTATTCATTTTAAGTTTCTCCCAAATCTTTTGTTTTTATTCACCGTTTTTATATGTAATAAGTCAAATTTAGTACATTGATATCATTTCATTAGGCGTTTTGTTATTGCGCCCAGTACTCGCAAATGAAGCGATATTTTCCTCACTACTATCAAGAGCTTCTAGGTTACGACCTTTTGAAGTCATTGATTTTGAAATTACTTCATGTGTCTCGATAGACGTAAACTGAAAAGCCGTATTTGCTCTTAAATGTTGATTTCTGCCATTTTTATTTAATGCAGATGCAGTTTCACTTTTATTCGTCGCTATAGAGTTAAGGAGATTATCTGATGTATTCGTTGCAGAAGACGTTACGTTCAATGCGAAGAAGATAAACGCTGATGCTAGTATTGTTGAAGTTTTCATATTTTAGTCTCTTTATTATTATTTTTTGTTTAAATGACTTGTTGTTATGACTATCTGTAGTTGCGAGTCATCAGCATGTTCAATATCAGGAATTGTTATCCGATAGACGGTTTATATAAAAGATTCATCAACGTCTTAGATTGTTTTAAACCAATGAAAAAGATGTGTAGATCATGCAGGATCTATACTAATAAGTGAGCAACCAGCATGAACAGCAGGATAGGTGGGAGAAGTCTCGACAGGTATTTTTGCTCTAATAGAAATATTCTTGTCGTGTCAGGTTTTGATTAATATGGATTATGATTTATTACTTACATGGGTTATTAAGGGGTAAGAACTTATGAGCTCTTTAGAATGACACCCCCCCACTTTTCACACGTTTTATGTGTGCTCTGAATCGTATTATCTAGTTCTAACAAAGTCTCAGAAGTACTTATATTAACTATTATGACTTACTTTGAATAAATCAAATATTCCAATTAATTAATACTCAATCCATTATTAAGCAACGTTCAAATTAGCACTAACGGGAAACATGGTTGAAATCCGACGTGTCGTTTCATCTAAGTGATATTGAGTTTTTATCACAACTTGACTCTTAATAGTGTCAGCCAATGAAATCGAACCCAAATAAATTGTTAGCTGCTGGCTGAATTCATCCCATAAATTATTCGCTATGCAGTCGTCACTAGTTTTGCAGTCTGTTTGTTCTTTTGAACTAGTAGTATTACCTGATTCTTCGATAGCTATGACGATGTCTGCAATACTGATTTGATCAGGTGCTTTTCCTAATCGATATCCGCCACCAGGGCCACGAACGCCTTGTACTAGACCGGCTTTACTGAGTATTGAAAATAGTTGTTCTAAATAAGATAAAGAAATAGTGTGCGAGCTAGAAAGCTCGGTTAAAGTCACTGGGTTATTATTGTAATTGATAGCCAAATTCATCATGGCTTTTATGGCGTATTGCCCTTTACTCGATAACTTCATTTTACGTACTCTCGTTAGTTTATAAAATAAATTTACCTCATGGTATATTGGCTCATGTAAAAAATATGTTAAAAGTATACAAAATCTATACAGAGTATTATTAACAACTATCTAAGCGTTTATATGACTCCCCCACAACCATTTTTCATGACGTGAATTCTTGTTTGATTGCGACAGAGCATCTTGCAGGACGATTATGCAAAACGTGTAAGATTTATCAAATGAAGGCGTTTCATAGCACGAATATGTTCAGCTAAGGTTCATTGAGAAAGAAGTAGACTCGAGTGATATACATTGAGCTTACTGGCTTCAAAATTTTTTAAGTTTTTAAGAAAGAGTAGTGCTGGTATCAATCTAAAAAAAATGAGGAAGCTAATCAAGCATTCCTGTTTAAGTGACTTATTATAGTTTTGTTTGTGATTGTTATAATTCAAAGTATATCAATATCAAATGGCTCATAAATTAGCTTCGCACAAGTGATTGTATTATAAAAGTTTAATTGAATATTTTAAGAGGGGATATCTACAGACTTAAAATATTACTAAAAAGTAAGCTGCGACTATTGAAAACACTGTATGTACGTTTTACGTTGAAAGTTTCAAAGGGGAGAATAATATGTTCGAAGAAAGAAAGGACTATGGCTACTTTATATTCCTTGTCCTAAATTGGATATTTGGTCTTTTATTCCTGTGGGCAGGTTTTTTTGACACCAAAACTGGTGGACTATTTATTATTCTTGTTTCGCTACTGTTGCTCCCTCCTGTGAGAAACTTTGTATTTTCATTAACACATAAAAAAATTCCATTATGGGCGAGAAGTTTGAGCATAACGTCACTTCTAATGGTCTTTTTAGTGGTCAATAATCAAAAACCTCAAGCATTGCATTTAGAGGCGCAATTAAACGTACCTGCAAACACAGAAACTTTCTCAAATACTATCTCAAAAATGAAAGAGACTTTGCCTAAGAAGGTTGCTGAATCTCAGTCATTAAAAACACAACAGTCCTTACAATCGGATTTAGAGTCAACTGAATCCACAAATAACATCAAGGTAGCTCACGAAAGCACGAAGTTTTTTACGAATAAATCGATAGACATCGAGGCTACATCTATAACAAAAATCAATGTGCCTGAGAAAGTAGCGCAAATAGAACCAACAAATACTAAGCAAATAAGCCAAATAAAAAATAATAAAGAAGATAGTGAAACAAAGACTAAAGAAATACTCGCTAAATTAAAAAATATTCCTGTTTCACAATACGAACTAAATAGAAATTTATA
>CALFUP010000299.1 GCA_937929875.1 uncultured Cocleimonas sp.
TTCAATACGTCAGGAAGTATCTCTCCGGATTTCCCCCAATCCCCATTTTTGTCGTAGCACTTGTCGCTATGATGAGAAATCCAAGCGTCTATAAGCCCATTCCCTGGGCCTGTGTCATAACCACTTGCGGGTATGACAGAATCAACTTTTGGCAGAATAGTGATATTTGCAATGCCACCTATATTTAGAACGGCTCTATTATTATCTGGGTTTGATAGATGCTCAAGATGAAATGCTGGTACCAAGGGCGCACCTTGTCCGCCTGCAGCAATATCACGACTGCGAAAGTCGGCAATAGTGGTTATGTTGGTTTCTTCGGCAATTAGGCTGGCATCACCTAATTGCATGGTGAAAGGATTGCATCCGTAAGGTTGGTGCCAAAGCGTTTGTCCGTGGCTTCCTATGGCTGTTACAGTTTCTGGTAGGATATTTTCTTGTTTGATTAGAGCGTTACTAGCATCAGCAAAAAGTTTACCTAGTTGATGATTCAATAAACCAATATCTTCAAGACTACCAAGCCAATTAGGATGAGTTATCTGGATTAGCTGTTCTTTAAGAGAAGAAGGCAGTTCATGGCTATGTGAGGCTAGTAGCCTAATTTCATCTTTAGATAAGTCTACTAAAACTACATCCACCCCATCGAGGCTTGTACCTGACATTAAGCCAATAAAAAGATTACTTTTGTATATGAAATGACTAGACATAAAAAAACCTTAGCAATAGACATTCGCTAAGGTTGATTGTTTGTAATTGGTAGTTAAGCTATTAACCGCCAATTACACTATCTATTTCGATATCAGCTTCAACGAATCTATGTAATACGTTCAGTTGTAGAACAAAACCTACAGCTTTATTGCGGAAATCTTTGAGCTCTTTTCTAGATAGAGACATGCTGTTAGGCAGTTTGACACGCATTGGGTCAACGGCTTTCTTGTCTTGACGAAGCTCATAATGTAAATGTGGACCAGTAGCTAGTCCAGTAGAACCCACATACCCAATAACATCACTTTGATATACTTTTGAACCTACTTTTAAACCAGATTTATATTTAGACATGTGAGCATAGGTTGTTTTGTATCCTTCTCTATGTCTGACGATAATGGTTTTTCCGTAACCGCCTTTTCTGCCAATAAACTCTATTACGCCGTTTCCGGTAGTCATTATTGGAGTGCCTCTGCGAGCAGAGAAGTCAGTACCTTTGTGGGCACGAATTTTGTGTAATTTTGGGTGGAATCTACCAGGATTGAAGTGTGAAGAAACACGTGCATGCTCAATCGGGGTGCGAATGAATGCTTTTTTCATTTCTCTTCCCTGAGGAGTAAAGAAATCTGATTTTCCATCTTTGTAGGTGTATCTGATAGTCCTGAACTCTCGTCCTTTATTAATGAACTCAGCAGCAAGTAGGTTATTGTTGCCTACTTTGTCACCATCATGATAAATCTCTTCGAAAATGGCAGTAACTTTGTCTCCAACTCTTACATCATGTGAGAAATCAATATCCCAATCGAATGCTTTAACGAATTGCTTCATTACAGAGTTGGCAACACCTGCTTTTTTACCATCAAAAAATAAGCCATTCTTAATGATGAAACTCGTTCTTGCTTGTCTAATTTCAAAAACATCGTTTTTCCAGTTGCCTTCGTAACTGTCACCTTTCTTACTAATCACAAAGCTTTTGTTATCTCCATGTGTAAAGATAAGTTCTGTTAGCTCTCCGTTATTAGTATTAGCGCGAACAATACTGCCTTTTTTAAGTGACTTTATGTTCTCGTTGATTTCTTTATCTTTTTCGAAAGGCTTTAACAAGTCTTGGTGACCAACTTTATGAAATATATTGGTTGGATTGTCATATGACTTAACGTGATATGTTACCCACTTGCTTTCATTTTCATCTATTACATTACCTATATATGTAGCCAATGCTCTTTCAGGAAGATTGAATTCAATTATTGAAGGGCTGTCGTTTAAGGCTTCAACGTCTTCATTTGAAACAAAACTACTGCTGTCAAAGGATGCGAGTTGATAGGTTGCTTGTTCTGAATTAGTTTTGATCTCGAAAGATGTGGTTAATACATTGTTATTAGGAGTCATTAAATGGGATTGCACAGGTATATTACCGATGACAGCTGTAAAACCAGCAAGCACCAGTAAACGCAACGCCCATTTAGAGCTATTTGTACTATTCAAATTGTTATTCGAATCAGGTGTGAAGTTTTCTTCTTTGATAACGAGCTCCATAGATTTCAGAAGGTCGTATTTATTTTCAACATCATTCCAATTTTTGTCACTATAAGTAACAGTGTTGTGTAGCTTAGAAGACAATATTGAGCCCTTAAATATATTAAAATTAATTCTCGTGGCGCATAAATACAGTAAAAGCATACCGTTTGCAAGATTAATGCTACCTTAACTCGGAATTTTGTTTACTTTTAGTAATGCAAATATTCGAGATATTAAACTAGTATAGAAGAATATTTGAGTTTTTTTATAATATTTACAATTAGATACTTAAAGTCGAAGCTCTCCAAAATAGCATGCTTGTATCAGAGTGAGCATAGTTTAAGAATAACTACCTTAAAAAGAAGAATTAAGATGGGGCAGGTCGAGCACTAATCATAAGAGTTAGCTGTGATGTAATTAAAGTAAACCTATGACTGATTGATCTGTTCTCTAATAGAAGTACAAAGAAGTAAAACGCATCTATGTTCTTTATTATGTTCTTTACATAGGTGTCTCATTGGGAATTATATTTAAAGGTGTCAGCAGCGTATCAAACAGAAGGTTTTGGCTGGAGAGAGTTAGCCTGATCCTTGCTACAAAGGGCTTTACAAAAATAAGTTAAAAAAGGTGGTTATACTGTTTGACTCGGTAAGATAAGTGCCTATAATGCGCGCCTCCAACGAACGAGAAGTGCTGAATAAGTCTCGTAAATTGGTTGTTTTGATGTGATTTAAGAAACTTTAAATTAAATTAAAATAGTAGTTGCTTCAATTATTAAGGTGTCTATAATGCGCCGCTCTGACAAGTTAGCAGGTACGAGTTACTGGCTAGAATGTTGGAAAAACAAGATTGATAAGAGTTTCGTTTTTATTTAAATTAGTTTGAAATTAATGTTAAATAAAAGTTGAATAATTAGAAATCAGGGAGTAGAATTCCCGCCTCGCTCAAACAACGGATTGAGCTGTTATTTAAAAAATGAGAACCAGAAAAACTTGTGTGGGTACTTGTGACTTGCGTTTTAAAACGCAAGAAGTAAGAACCATACGAACGAAGTAAATTTGTTTATGCACTTGTGTATAGGCAACGATTAACAACGTAAGTTAGGTTCGACCTTCATTTAAAGATATAGAATCCGTAAGGATTTAAAACATTTTAAACTGAAGAGTTTGATCCTGGCTCAGATTGAACGCTGGCGGCATGCTTAACACATGCAAGTCGAACGGAAACGCGAAGAGCTTGCTCTTTGGCGTCGAGTGGCGGACGGGTGAGT
>CALFUP010000300.1 GCA_937929875.1 uncultured Cocleimonas sp.
ATTCCCGGTCTCATGGCTTTTGCTGCTTTAAGTGTCTATACCCATTTATTGAGTCCTGAGGAATACGGCTTATATACATTAATTTTTTCTGGCGTAGTTTTCATACACAACGTGATTTTTAATTGGTTATCGTCCGGTACGCTGCGGTATTGGTCCAGCTCAACATACTCATATACAGAGTTTACTAATACACTCGCCGTTAGCTTCTTGAAAATATCCGTATTAATTTTTATAGTGGTTTTACTAGGAATATTATCCAACTGGGGAGAACCTCAAGTTATATGGATTATCAGTGCATATTTATTTTTAATGGCACTATCGCTTTTTACCATTACTCAAAATATTTTTAGTGCAAGTATAAAACCTGCATTTTATGCCTATCTTACAATTACATACTCTATTCTTGCTTTATGTTTTGGCTCATTATTATCTTATCTGGGTTTTGGAGCATCTGGGGTTATATTTGGAATTGCCTTGGGTACATTTATCCCTGCTATATTTGTTTTTAGGAAAATTTGGCTCCCATTTAAAGTATCAGAATACAACCCTGAATTATTTAAGAGACTATTGATATATGGGTTACCACTCGCTGCTGCTGCACTGGTAGAGGAAGTTACAAAAGTGTCTGATCGATTTATGTTAGCTGCAATCAAAGGAAAAGCAGACGCGGGCTTATATGCTGTCGGATACGATTTATCAGGAAATTCTATTTTAATGATAATGGCAGCAATAAATGTTGCGGCATATCCGGTTATTATTAAATTACTGGATACCGATGGAGTAAAAGCCGCTACCGATTATTTTAGGTATTACATTGTTCTCCTGTTTGCAGTTTCAGTTCCTGCTGTCATTGGTTTAAATTTAGTAGGTCCAAATCTCGTTCATTTGTTGATAGACATTGAATATCAAGAACCCGTTATTTTTCTATTACCTTGGATTACAGTGGCAATTTTTTTAATGGGTTTACAAGTCTTCTACTTTGACTTGGCCTTTCAACTAGGGCAAAAAACGATCGCGAGCGTTAAAATTGCAGTTGTTATCGCTGTAGTAAATTTAGGCATGAATTATATTCTTATTCCTAAGATGGGAATACATGGTGCTGCTATTGCAACTATTAGTTCCTTTGCCATTGGTTGTTTTCTGAGCGCTTATTATGGTCGAAAATACTTCACTTTACCTTTTCCAATCAGTGAATTACTAAAAATAGTTTTTTCTACATTGCTTATGTTTGTATGTTTATGGTGGATAAAAGATTATCAAGGTTGGGGGTGGTTATTGCTCCAATTAATCGTTGGCTTAGTTTCGTACCTGATTCTTATGTTGTCTTTTAATATTTTAGACTCTAGAAACTTAATAAAGGATTACTTAACATAGGAATCGATTTAAAACATGCCCAAAAAGTGGAGGGGTGTCATTTGTATCAAGAGTATGTTGATACGAGGTAACTTTAAGATGTTTCTGTTGACAATCACTTGTCTATAGTTCGATTGAATAATGAGTTAACTTTAATACAATTTACTCAGAGTATTTAGTAGAAAATTATTAGCAATCAAACGTATAATTGCTAAGTGAATTATTCTAACTTCTCAAAAGCATGCTGTGTCTTGAGCCTTATCGTCTTTGCTAATGCAATACATGCCGAATCTTCTAAGCTCTCAAACAATGATCTGATAAAGACTAATTCTTCATATCAATGTCTTGCTAATTATCACAATGATAAATTAACAGTATCGAGTGCTATAAACACTAATCCTGTAAAAGATGCTATTTACCTAGAAGCAGACACTGGGGAAATTAGACAACAAGGAACTTCGACACTCAATGGCAATGTTGTCATCCAACAAAACAGCACTGTTTTTAAATCTGATCATGCATCCATTAATCGTGAGGATTCACAAGTTACCGCTCAAGGTAATGTTGTTTTATCTGATACCAATTTTGAATTAAAGAGCCCTCTTGTTAGTTATAATCTAGACAATAATTCAGGCACTATAGAAGATGCTGAGTATGCCCTAGGTTCAGAGGGTGCTCGTGGTAAAAGCTCTGAAATTAAAGTACTCGATAAGAATAATTTAGAATTAAATAATGCCACATTTACTAGTTGCCCAATAAACAAAGACAGTTGGCACTTTGCTTCTAGTGATATCAAACTCAATAATGAGACACAAATCGGTACAGCAAAAAATGTAACCTTCAATGTAGGAAAGGTGCCGATCTTCTATTTTCCTTGGCTTAAATTTCCCATCAATAATCAAAGATTATCGGGGTTTTTAAGCCCTAGTGTGAGACTACAAAATAATTCAGGAATCACAATCCCCTATTATTTTAATTTAGCCCCAAATTATGATGCAACGGGAAGTTTAACCACATTAAAAAACCGTGGATTTCAAATTGATACCGAGTTTCGATATTTAACTGAAAAGCATCAAGGCGAGTTATCGTATAATTTTATTCCAAATGATAAATCGTTCAATGGTGAAAAACGTGATTATTTTAAAATTGAACACCTTACAAGAATAAATGAAATAACAAATTTGAAATTGAATGCTGAAGGTGTCTCTGATGAGGAATATTTTGATGACTTTTCAAGCTCTTTAGAAACGAGTACTCGACCTGCATTACAACGTCGATTAGAAATACGTCAAAACAACAGGCCATGGATCTTTAGCGCGGCAGTGGAAGATTATCAAATATTAGATGTAGATGAAGACCCCTACTCCAAATTACCAGAACTTAAGCTAAGTTATGAACCAAAAAAAGGCCCTAAAGATTTAAAATTTAAAGTAAATTCTGAATTAACCTACTTTGATAAAGCAAATTCAGTTACAGGAACCCGTGCTGATATTAAATTTAACTTGAGTAAAAAGTGGGGAGATGAAGCTTGGTTTTTCAAACCTTCCTTAAGCCTTTCTCATACATTATATTCACTTGATAACACTATAGATGAAAGTCGTATCAATCGAACATTACCTACTTTTACTATGGACAGTGGTGTCTTCTTTGATAGGGATGTAACAAATAAGATACTGAAAGAATCTTATACTCAAACCATAGAACCTCGAATTTTTTATACTTATACCCCGTATAAAGACCAGAGCAATATACCGATTTTTGACACAGCAAGAACTAATTTTTCAGAGAGTAACCAGTTATTTCTAGAAAATCGTTTTACAGGAAAGGATAGAATTGCCGATACAAATCAGCTTACTTTTGCGGTAAGTTCTCGAATACAAGATAGAAATAACGGTGATGAGATATTTAAAGCAACGATAGGACAAGTGTTTAATTTTAATAATCGAAAAGTTACTTTACCTGGGGGAACTATTTTAACGGGTAAGCGCTCTGATTTATTACTGGAACTAACGGGAAGGTTAAATGATCGTTTCCGCCTTGCTTCAACTATTAATTTAAGAAGTGATGATAGAAGTATTTCGAATTATGATCTTCGATTGAATTATCAAGATCAAAAGAAACGTATTGCAAATCTTAGTTTTCGCAAGTTGAATACTGAACTAGAACAAATAAGTTTCTCCGGATCATTACCTATTAATGATAAATGGTCTATGGTCGCTAGTGTAGATCAAGATACAAAAAACGATCGTAATTTAGAGTCTTTAGTAGGCCTTGAATATCAAGATTGTTGCTGGAAAACAAGAGTAGTTGTTAAACGCTATTTAACATCGGATAATGTGACTTATGAAAACCCTGTATTTATAGAGTTTGAACTAAAGGGATTAGGTAATATTGGTAAGAGTGCAACTCGCCAAATTAAGGAAAAAATATACGGATATGATGATTTTTAAAAAATTAAACACGAAACATGTGATGAGTAGATTCAGTAAATCTATGGTGTTTTTAACACTTTTTGTATCATCTAGCATAAGCGTAACATCCCATGCAGCTGAGCAAGCACTAGATGGTATTGCTGCCGTGGTTAATAGCGATGTTGTTATGATTAGTGAATTAAGAGCAGCAGCAAAAAAAGTCAGCTCTAGTCAAACGACTGATTTACCAGAGCAACAACTGTATAAAGAAGTACTAGAAAAATTAATCATGGATAAAATTCAAGTACAAAAAGCCAAAGCCATTGGCATAAAAATTGATGATGCTGCTGTGGACACTGCTATGCAGACCATCGCAAAACAGAATAACTTAAATTTGCAGCAACTGAGATTGGCCTTAATCGAACGTGGTATGAATTATAAAGTCTTTAGAGAAAGCCTCCGAGAAAGACTCCTATCTGATAATTTACGTAAACGTCAACAAGGACGAAATAGTATCGGAGAAAATGAAGTCGACGACTTAATTCAATCTGAGAGCTTTAATTTAAGCAAAGATGTACAGTATGAATTAATTGATATTGTGATCCCTAACAATACAAACTCTGTTAAACAGTTTAATGCCAACCTTAAACGTGCGCAAAACTTAAGAAAAAAACTATTACTGAATAAGAATTTAAGCACTCCAGAGATGGCAAAATTAGGTGCGAAGAAAATAAATCTAGGTTGGAAAAATTCTGAAACTTTAAGCCCCATCTATTCCAGGACGCTCAGCTTAATGGATGAAGGCGAGTTATCTGAAGTGATTCGCGACACCCAAGGTTTTCATATCATTAAGTTAGTTAAACAACGTGGTGGTAAACGCCAGCAAATACAAGAAGCTAGAGTAAGACATATTTTAATAAGTAATAAAGATCCAAAAGCGAAGCTTAAAGTTACACAATTACGCAATAAAATATTGGCAGGTGGTAATTTTAGCCAATTAGCTAAAAAGCATTCTGATGATAAAGGAAGTGCCGCTAGAGGTGGTGATTTACCCATGAGCAATACAGCAAATTATGTACCTCCTTTTGCAAAAGCTGCCAATAGCCTGGCTCTTAATAATCTAAGCCAGCCTATTGAAACTCAATTTGGTTGGCATATTATTGAAGTACTGGAGAGACGTAACAGTGATAAAACACGTGAATCTATTAAGAATAAAGCAAAAGAAGTAGTAGGTAAGCAAAAACGTGAAGATGATCAACAAAATTGGTTGAAAACCTTACGCGAAGAAGCTTTCGTAGAATATCGTATAAAACTATAAAAAATTATAATCAGAATACAAAAAATGAATAGCATCGCACGATTAGCCGTTACTACAGGTGAACCCGCTGGAATAGGCCCAGATTTAGTTATAGCTTTAGCAAGTGAAAAACAAAGCTATCAAGAAAAGGCACAATTGATTGTTATTGCAGATAAAAAAATGATGCAACAACGTGCTGAACAATTAAAATTAGTTGTTAACTTTATAGATTACGATATAAATAAAGAGACATGCCCGAATAAAGTAGGAGAGATCACGATTTTGGATACTCCTTGCCCTGCTCCAGTTATTTCAGGAAAGCTGGAAGCCAATAATTCAGAGTATGTCTTAAAAACACTAAAAATAGCCGCTTTAGGGTCATATCAAATCTGCTCTGATACAACTAATTCTAACATTATTGAATTCGATGGCATGGTCACCGCACCTTTGCATAAAGGCATCATTAACGATGCAGGGATTCCTTTCACGGGACATACAGAATTTTTAGCACAACTAACCCATGCTGAATTACCGGTAATGATGTTAGCTGCTGATTCCTTGAGAGTTGCGTTAGCCACAACTCATCTACCTTTAAAAGATGTTAGTGCAGCTATTACACAAGGGTCATTACGCCAAGTTATTCGTATTATGAATCATGATTTAATCAATAAATTTGGTATTAAACACCCACATATTTTAATATGCGGACTTAATCCACATGCGGGTGAAGGCGGTCATTTGGGAATGGAAGAAATTGAAACCATTGAACCTATTATTGACACACTAAAACAAGAAGGTCTTAATTTAACGGGTCCCTTACCAGCGGATACTTTATTTACGCCTAAGTATTTGGAGAAAGCAGATGCTGTTTTGGCAATGTATCATGATCAGGGATTGCCGGTTTTGAAGCACATCGGATTTGGTCATGCAGTCAATATAACCCTGGGTTTACCCATTATCCGCACATCAGTTGATCACGGAACGGCCTTAGATTTGGCCGGAACAGGTAAAGCTTCCTCTGGAAGCATGGTTGCTGCGATAAACACTGCCGTAGAAATGGTTAATAAGAGAAAACACTAGATGAATTATTACGATCAACCCCTGAAAAGCTTACGACCGATGATGTTATTGGGCTTTTTAATTACAGCTGCCATGTTTGGCACTGCTATGTATATGCAACATGTGATGTACTTAGACCCTTGTCCATTATGTATTGTTACGAGAGTTATCGTTTTAATTCTAGCCATTTTATTTTTAGCAGCATTGATATTAAACCCTAGCGCTTGGGGACGAAGAGTCTTTGGCATGTTATTTACCCTAGCTAGTCTATCGGCAGTCATTGTTTCAAGTAGACACTCTTGGTTACAACACTTCCCTCCTTCATCTGAAGGTTCTTGTGGGCCCGGCTTAAACTATTGGATGGATAATTTACCCGCAGCAGAAGTCATACAAAATGTATTTAAAGGAACTGCGGAATGCTCAGAAGTGTCATGGACTATGTTGGGTTTAAGTATCCCTGAATGGAGCTTAATTATATTTTTAGGCTTTCTATTTTTTAGCCTTAGACTTCTGTTCAAGGCTCGTTAGAGTAATAATAAATGACACCCCCCTACTTTTTGAATGATTTACACCATTGAAACTATTAAAACTAGTCTCAATAAGTTATTTGTAAAACCTGATAGTAGACCCCATAATCATTTTTGAATTTAAATAAATTAACCACCTTATATATTGCAATGCACTTTGCATATTATTAAATATAGAGAGTAAAACATCATGGACGTAATGGATCGAATTAAAGAAGCTGTAGAAGGCAATCCAGTAGTAGTATTTATGAAGGGTACACCTCAATTACCACAATGCGGTTTTTCTAGTAGAACAGCACAAGCTTTAATGGGTTGTGGCGAAGAGTTCGCATACGTTAACGTAATTACTGATCCTGAAATCTTTCAACATTTACCACGTTATGCTGACTGGCCAACTTTTCCACAAGTTTACATAAATGGTGAACTAATCGGTGGCTGTGACATTACCTTAGAAATGTTCGAAAAAGGTGAATTACAAACAATGGTAAAAGAAGCAACTGCTGCTGCTAAAGACGCTTAAACAAAACAAGCTATTCCAGTAATTTTAAAACCACAGTTTTGTACTGTGGTTTTTTTGGTTCTAATATAAGCAAATATTTTTTTAAATTCCCTTTCGAGTTTTTATAAGTACTTTGAGTCTTCGGAAAGCATCAGTATCAATACTATCTGCAGTGATTATTACAGGAAAATTTTGTCCTAATGAATCGGTAAAATTGCAGATAATTAAAAAATTAGAAGAGAAGCTTGTATCAGATATAACTAAGTTATCTATTGTTTTAGTTTTAAAACCTAAACTCCAATTATCATTAGTTTTTCTATGAAGTCTATAAACAGAATTGCTTGAGCTAAATATTAGATGCATTCTTGTAAAGTAAACTAAAGAAATTGTTACTACTATTGTTGCTAATAAAAAAAAGGGTAACTGTAAATAATCAAATGCAAAGAGTAAAGTTGATAATAACGATATAAAGATATGTGGAAAAGCTACTAGCAACAGTTTATTTTTTGTTAACTTTATGTCGAAAGACAATGATTGAAGAAATTTATTATCAAACATAGATATATTTAGTTCTTTAATTAATAGTATTTAGCAAAAAACATATAAATACTAAGTGTATAGGAATATTATCCACCCTACTTAAAATTATCATTTTATTGGTACATCATTGTGGCTTTATCAGGCTTCGACTTATACGAATCACAAACTCCTGAATCTAAAGAAGGAGACTTACTATCTGCTTACTTAAAAAAAATAAATGATGGCGAGTTAAAACATGATCCTGCTCAAGAGCTTGTCATGCATGAATTACAATTTATTTATGAAGAAATTATAAAAAGAGAATCTAAATCGGTTTCTAAGAAATCGTTATTTTCATTTTTTACTGATAGAAACAAAAGTCCCATAAAAGAAACTATTAGGGGTTTATATCTATATGGTGGTGTGGGACGCGGCAAAACCCATCTTGTAGACTTTTTCTTTGATCATCTACCTATTGAAAAAAAAATGCGTCTTCATTTTCATAGATTTATGAAAATAGTCCATGAAGAACTGGCTAAACTTGATAGTATAGAAAACCCTCTCAAGCATGTTGCCAAGATATTTTCAGATAAAGCTCAAGTATTATGTTTTGATGAGTTTCATGTCATCGATATTACCGATGCTATGCTACTCGGTAAATTACTAGAGTATTTATTCGATAATGGCATGGTATTGGTCACCACTTCAAACTTTCATCCCGATGATCTCTATAAAAATGGCTTGCAACGAGACAGATTCGTTCCTGCTATAAAACTACTTAAAGAAAATACCAAATTAGTTGAGATGGGTGGTCAGTACGATTATCGATCTGAGGCTTTTAAAGAGCTGGGCACTTATTATTTCATCAATGATGAAAAATCACATGAGCGATTAGATCATCATTTTCATCTACTTTCAGGCATAGAGCTCTATGAAGGTAGAAAAGAGATTATTATTAACAAGCGATTAATCCCAATTGTAAAATTTGGCCCCGATATTGTTTGGATTGAATTTGAAGATTTATGTAATACACCTAGATCAACAGATGATTTCACTGAAATTGCCTCATACTTTAAAACCGTACTTATATCTAATATTCCCTTGATGGACTCAAGCCTTGATGATGCAGCTCGCCGGTTTATTAATATGATAGATACTTTTTACGATATGCACGTGAATATCATAGTTTCAGCTGCAGCAGAGCCTGAAAATATCTACAATGGTAAAAAACTTTCATTTGAATTTGATCGTGCTATCAGTCGGATTAACGAAATGCAGACGACTAAATATATCGACAGCGTTAGAGTATTAAAGAATAGCTCTGCCACAAATACAGTGGATAAAGAGACTGCAGTATGAAACTTTTAATTAAAATTGCCCACAGTTAAATAAGGCCTTATTAATTGTTGTGGATTATAAGAATATAATCATAACAATTAAATTTAATCAGTATTTATATAGAAATATTTGATTTAGAATAACTTTTTTGTTCTTTACTAGGTAAAAACATGTCTTGGAACGACCCGCGACCAATGTCGCCACATTTACAAATCTACAAACTTCCATTCACTGCGAAATTATCAATAATGCATCGTGGTACTGGTGCGGTTCTTTTTGCAGGCCTCATACTCATGGTTATGGTGTTGTTGAGCATCGCTGGGGGAGCTGAAAGTTGGGCTTCAATGCAGTCTTTTCTTTCAAGCTTCATTGGTAAATTCATCTTATTTGGTTTTACATTTTGTATCTATTACCACATGTGTAATGGCATTCGTCATCTATTCTGGGATATAGGCAGAGGACTAGAATTAGAAGATGCGAAGAAATCTGGTCTTATGGTTATTGGAGTCAGTATTTTCTTAACCTTGTTCACATGGATTATTGCTTAATTTGTAGCTGTCTAAATTGTAAACAACTCTACTCATCAAAGAGATATTTTAAACATGAAAGATTTACGTTCACCGTTAGCCAAAGCTAAAGGCTTAGGCGCATCAGGAGATGGATCACATCATTTCTGGGTACAAAGAATTTCTGCACTTGCCATGATTACTCTAGTCATCTGGATTTGCTTAAGCATCGCTTTCTTACCTGAAGCAAATTACTCATCGGTTGTTGCTTGGTTGAAATCACCCATCAATGGAATCATTACCTTACTGTTCGTGATTTTATCGTTCTACCATGCACAATTAGGTTTACAGGTCATTATCGAAGATTATGTTTCTTCTCATAGCAAACGCTTTATAGGCATTCTATTTATCAAGTTTTTAAGTTATTTCATGATGGCTGCTGGCGTATATGCAGTAATCAAAATCACCTTGGGGGGCAATTAAGTTGTCTACAAAAAATACAGAACAGCTAGAAAAAGAATATAAGGTTATAAACCACGAATACGATGTAGTTATCGTAGGCGCTGGTGGTGCTGGTTTACGCGCTACCTTAGGAATGGCAGCTGCTGGTTTAAGTACAGCTTGTATTACCAAGGTTTTTCCTACACGAAGCCACACAACCGCTGCACAAGGTGGCATGTCAGCGGCACTCGGTAATATGGGTGAAGATAATTGGAAATGGCATATGTACGACACCGTTAAGGGGTCAGATTGGTTGGGTGACCAAGATGCAATCGAATACATGTGTCGTGAAGCAATTCCAGCTGTAATTGAACTCGAACACTACGGTGTGCCATTTTCACGTACTGACGAAGGAAAAATATACCAACGTCCCTTCGGTGGCATGACAACACATTATGGTGAAGGTGTTGCACAACGAACGTGTGCGGCAGCTGACCGCACAGGTCATGCAATTTTACACACGCTTTACCAACAATCTTTAAAGCACAAAGCGGAGTTCTTTATTGAGTACTTTGCTACTGATCTGATTATGGAAGATGGTGTTTGTAAAGGCGTGATGGCTTGGGATTTAACAACAGGAGAACTTCATTGTTTCCGTGGCCACCAAGTCGTATTAGCAACAGGCGGTAGTGGTCGCACTTACTTTTCAGCGACTTCAGCACATACCTGTACTGGTGATGGTAGTGCTATGGTTTTACGTGCAGGACTTCCGCTTCAAGACATGGAATTCGTACAATTCCATCCAACGGGCGTTTATGGCGCAGGCGTATTAATCACGGAAGGTGTTCGTGGTGAAGGGGGCTATTTAACTAACTCTGAAAACGAACGATTCATGGAGCGTTATGCACCGAACGCCAAAGATTTAGCATCACGTGATGTTGTATCTCGTTCAATGACTATCGAAATCAACGAAGGACGTGGCGTAGGTCCTGATAAAGACCATATCTTTTTAAACCTACAACATTTAGGTCCTGAAGTAATTGAAGAACGTTTACCGGGTATTTCTGAGAGTGCGAAAATATTCGCTGGCGTAGATGTAACGAAAGACCCTATTCCGGTATTACCGACTGTTCACTACAATATGGGTGGTATTCCAACCAATTATCGTGGCGAAGTGGTGACTGTTGATGGAGATAATCCTGATGCTGTTGTACCAGGCCTTATGGCAATTGGTGAGTGTGCTTGTGTATCCGTTCACGGTGCTAATCGTTTAGGCTCTAACTCACTTCTGGATATCGTTGTATTTGGTCGTGCTGCCGCTATTAGAGCCGCAGAAATTATCGATAAAGATAAGCCACATCTTCCATTACAGAGAGATACATTCGCTACCCTGTTAGCGCGTTTTGATAAAACTCGAAATGCTGATGGCAAAGAGTCAACCGCTGATCTACGCGATAAAATGCAACGCGCTATGCAAAAATATGCAGCTGTTTTCCGCACTGGCGAGAATATGGCAGAAGGCGTTAAAGAGCTTCAATCAACTTTTGATGCCTTTGCGGACATAGGTATTGCAGACCGTGGATTAAAATGGAATACCGACCTCTTAGAAACCTTAGAGTTAGAAAATCTACTCGCTCAGGCGCAGGTGACTGTTGCTGGTGCCCTACAACGTGAAGAGTCTCGTGGTGGACACTCTCGTGAGGATTTCCCAGATAGAGATGATGAGAATTGGATGAAGCATACTTTGGCGTGGATCGATGAAAAAGGTGCTGTTACTTTTGGTGACCGTCCCGTTCACATGTACACCCTCACTGATGACTGTGAAGTTATTCCACCTAAAAAACGTGTTTACTAGGAGTATTTCAAATGGCTGAATTTAAACTACCCGCAAATTCAATCCTTACTAAAGGAAAGAATACTGCTGCACCTTCTGGTGCTACAAACACAAAGAATTTCATCGTTTATCGTTACGATCCTGATTCAGGTAAAAATCCACGTACTGATACCTTTGAAGTAGACATGGATAACTGTGGTCCAATGGTTTTGGATGCGCTTATTAAAATCAAAGGTGAGATGGATTCTTCATTAGCAATGCGTCGCTCATGCCGAGAGGGCATTTGTGGTTCATGTTCAATGAACATCGATGGTAAAAATGGATTAGCCTGTACTACGGCTATTGCAGATATTGAAGGTGATGTCACAATCTACCCATTGCCACATCAACCTGTCGTTAAAGACTTAGTATCAGATCTTACCAACTTTTACGCTCAATACGCATCAGTTAAGCCTTGGATGCAGACAGATGCGCCCGTTTCACCTGATAGAGAACGACTTCAATCTAAAGAAGACCGTGAGAAATTAGACGGTCTTTACGAATGTATACTATGCGCTTGTTGCTCAACCAGTTGTCCTAGTTATTGGTGGAATAGTGATCGTTATCTTGGTCCTGCGGCATTATTGAATGCCTATCGTTGGATTAATGATTCACGTGATGAAGCTAAAGGTGAACGTTTAGATGAATTGGATGACCCGTTTAAACTGTATCGTTGTCACACGATTATGAGTTGTACCGACGCATGCCCCAAAGGTTTAAATCCTGCTAAATCGATTGCTGAAGTTAAGAAATTACTTATTCAACGTAAGATGTAATCTTTCGTTTTGGATAAAAAGAAATCAGAAGAAGATTTAGTAGAACTATCACAACTGCGTTGGCATTGCCGGCGCGGTGTGAAAGAGCTTGATGTTGTACTAGGTAACTATCTAGACAATTATTACTTAGATTCAGAGATAAAACTTCAAGAAGCGTTTAAAGAACTGATGAGACTTGAAGATCCAATTCTCATGTCTTTAGTTTTAGATCATAGCCAAACCGAGGATATTCATCAAAATAACGTCTTGGAAAAAATGAAGAATCCTTATATCAAATAACGCTTCTAATATAATTAGAACAAATATTCCCACATCCCATTTTAAAAAATGACACCCCCCTACTTTTTAACGTATTTATTAGCTCTACTTTTATTTAGTATTACGCATTTCAAATGAAGCTCAGCGACTTCAGTTTTGATAAAACTACCCACTCTATTCATACAAATAATAAGCTTACTTGAATTATGTGATTTTGTTTTCTACATTTATTGGTATGAACCTTACTTTAGATGATCAATTTGCCAGATTTATTTTAAAAATCATTATTAACATTTTATTTATATTGGGAGTACTTTCGACATATTCTCATGCTGCTTCACCTCAATCTTCTCCAGAAAATAGTAATAATTTAATCGGCCATGGCGGACCAGTGAATACGGTCGCGATAAGTCCAGACGGAAGAACAGCACTATCTGGAAGTTTAGATTACAACGTCATGTTGTGGGACTTGAATTCAGAATCAAACGCACTTACGCATCGTTTTACCGGTCATCGAGGCGCAGTTAGCGCGATTACTTATGCCCCAAATGGAAACAAAGCGATATCAACGGGTGATAGTGGCATTGTTTATCTATGGGATTTAAGCAAAAAAAAACTTGAGCATGAGTTTACTGGTCATCAAGGTAAAGTCGTATCAGTTTCTATATCGAATGATTCAACGCTAGGTGCAACTTCAGGTTGGGATGGAACGGTTAGATTATGGGACTTGGTGACACTAAAGCCTCTAGAATATTTTAAAGTACATAATGAAGCTGTAAATGGCGTTTTGATTTCAGCTGATAATAAAACTGTTTATACAGGTGGATATGATGGCAAGATCCGTTCATACGAAACTGAAACGGGTGATTTCATTAATATGATTCATCAGCATAGCTGGCCAATTAATATCATGCGCTGGTTACCTGAGCAGAAACAGATTGTTTTTGGCGCAACAAACGGAGATGCTCAAATACTTGATCTTACATCCCAAAAGATCAGCAAGATCCTGATTCCTCATAGCAAACCTGTATTAGGTTTAGCTGTATCTAAGCAACATGATTTAATTGCTACAGGTGGTAATGATGGAGTCATTCGAGTTTGGAGAATTAACGACTGGAAACTCATAGGAGAAACAGTAACGATTTTGGGTCCTGTCTGGGCTTTAGCATTTAATAATGATGGTAAGTCGTTATTTTATGGTTCTTTAGACGATGAAGTAAAATATTGGAAAATTGCTAAAGATGATGACGATAAACTTTGGATAGGACACAAACCTAGACGCTTTCAAGTTAAATCTGGTATGAGACTCGGTGAACTCCAATTTGCCAGAAAATGTAGCGTTTGCCACACGTTAAGTCCAAATGATGCCAATCGTGCGGGACCTACTCTTCATAAAGTATTCGGAAGGCAAGCGGGTACTTTGAAAGGGTATGAGTACTCACAAAGCCTCTTAGACTCAACGATTATCTGGGATGAAAGTACGATCGATCAGTTATTTGTAGAAGGTCCAAATAAAGTACTGCCGGGTACCAAGATGCCATTACAGAAAGTAGCAGACAATGAAAAGAGAAAAGCCTTAATCGATTACCTTAAAACAGCAACTCAATAAGAGTATGAGCCTGTGAATAATCCTATGCATTCTTTCTGGCTACCTTATTCTTTCTGACAACCCTATTTTTTCTAACACCCCAGGTTATTTACAAAAAGTTGATTACCAAGGTTTTTGCCATAACAACAGCATCTTCACGACCATTGTCGGCAGGGTAATAGTTTTTTCGTAAACCAATCTCGTTATACGCTTCGCTCTGATACAAATGTAGCCCCGATTTATTTGAAGTTCTCACTTCTAAAAAGCACGTCTCTGCCCCTAATTCCTTGGCAATTGATTCGCTTTCATTTAATAATTTACGCCCCCATCCCTTATTTTGATGGTCGGGATACAAACAGATATTTAAGATGTGCGCTTCTTTAAGCACAATTGACATCACTACATGGCCTATTAAAGACCCTTCTTGCTCAAGCACCCAACAGTAGTAAGCTTTATTAGAGATACAGTCTTCAAAATTGCCGCGTGTCCAAGGGTATGGGTATGCTGCTAATTCACCTACCATCAATTCAGTTAAATCCTGAATTTGCATAGGACGTAGATACTTAAGATGTGACGTTTCTAATAAAGGATTTACTGACATAGTAGTGATCTAATTATCTTTAAGCGCTAGTTCTTTTAATACATTCATTGCTAACTGTAAATCATTCCAGGCTTTACGTTTATCCGTGAGTTTCTGTAATAAATAACTTGGGTAGTAAGTCACTACACACGGAATATCCAGATGAGCTAATCTATGAACTTTTGAACGCATTATAATTAAAGGATCATTACATTCTAGTAAATTTTGTGCTGATTTTTGACCCACAAAAAGAATAATCTTAGGCTCAATATCTCTGATGATAGACATTAAATCATTTCTTAATGCTAACTGTGTCTCGAGTTGATTTTTTTCATCGGCAGTAAAATCTTGATGTTTATCGATAACATTTAGTATGTATGCTTGATTATATGGTTGAGCTACGCCTGCTGCGAGTAACATATTATTTAAAAGCTCACCTGATTCACCTGCAAAAGGCTCCTGTCCTATACCATTAAAAGGTTCTGGTGAGTGCCCAATCACCATCCAATCTGGATTCTTGCAACCACTCGCATAAACAAAATGTTCAGGTGTTTGAAAAAGCAAATTTTCATTATTGTGAGCTTCATTAATAGAAGAGGTCGTTGATACATTGGGTAATTTAGCTGAATCAACAGAATTCTCTATTGATTCTTTAATTGTTTGCTCAGTTGTTGGATTTTTATCAAGACGTTGTCGGTTTGAATCTCTGTTTTTATTTGAATCTAAATCTAATGAATCCAGAATACTTTTTGCAGAATGATTGGGCTTGCTATTAACAACGCCAGCATCATTATGTAGACTATTTATTGATTCTGAGTTTGAAAGTTGCGAGGATTGAGGCTCAATTGACAAGGCCTCTTCAATGACTAACTCACGAGAAACCCAGACAGGAATTCCCATTGCATTCAAATATTTCAGTTGTGTGGGACTAGTCATAGGAGTCTTAAGATAAAAGAACAGTCGGCTTATTTAGGCAATTCTACATTAATTCCATAATTCTAAAATAGAAATTGACACCCCGCTACTTTTTGAAGGGTTTTATTTATTAATAACTAGCAGTCAGCACATTAAAGTAAATCTGTATAACGTTTGTCGTTATAAAGTTGAGTTATTTCTTTTTTGTTTGAAATAGTTAAATGGTCCAGATAAGGCATAGACAAAAAATACTGCAAATAAAACTTTAGGTGGATCAACTTGTACTAAGGCAAAGACTAAAACAATGCCGAGTATCGCTAAGTGAGGGACTTTACTTTTAACATCGAAATCTTTAAAACTGGTATATTTAACATTGCTTACCATCAATAAGCCTGCTGTTAGCAACATTAACATGGCTGGAATTTGAATATTTTTTCCAGAGACATCCAAGTCGTGCAGCATCCAAACCATTCCTGCGACTAACGCTGCTGCAGATGGACTCGGAAAACCTGTAAAAAATCGTTTATCAGTGACTTCAATTTGTGAATTAAAACGAGCTAAACGTAGAGCTCCACAAGCAACATAGATAAATGCAGCCATCCAACCTAAGCGACCGTAGGACATACCATCGTCACGCATGTAAACCAGTGCCCATTGATACATGACTAAAGCGGGTGCTAGTCCAAACGATACTAGATCAGATAAACTATCATATTGTTCACCAAATTCTGATTCTGTATTTGTCCAACGCGCTACGCGACCGTCTAATCCATCAAGTATCATTGCGACAAAAATAGCTATACACGCTTTTTCAAACTCACCGTTCATGCTGGCTAGAATAGCGAAAAAACCACTAAACAATGCTGCCGTTGTTACTAAATTTGGAGCTAGATAGATACCCTTGCGAGGTGAAATCATATCGCTCTGGTTTTCAGTATTATCCATAGTATCCGTATCGACAGTTTTATCGTTTATATCTTTAGAATCATTCATGATTGTATTTGTATCATAGTTTTAAATCTTGTCACAGTTGCAATTGAATATACCGCAGACTATTTAAGAATTAATAAATGACAGGCAAAAAAAAACGGGCTCGAGGCCCGTTGAAATTGTGATCGCTTATGCGATTTCTTGTTGTTGTTAGCGGGATCTATATTATCAATACCTAGCTGTCTTGAAACTGAACCAAAATGTAAATTCAGGTGAAAGTCATTTTAATTGATGTTTTTATAATAAAAGGCGACTTGAAATAATAAACCTAAGATTTATGATAATTCAAAACTTAAAGGATTTAAGCTCATGTCAGATGTATTAGAAACCAATCTAGAAGTTGATATGGAACCCCTTCAAAAACAAGTACGTATTGTGGGTAACTTATTAGGTGAAGTGTTAAAGGAACAAGAAGGTGAAGATGTTTTTAATGCAGTAGAACACCTTAGACAGGGCTATATAGGGCTTCGTCACGAAGATGATCCCGTTAAACGACAACAGCTAAAAGAATATATCGAAGCATTAGATAGCTATAAATTAAAACAAGTGACCCGTGCATTTAACGTTTTTTATATTCTTTCTAATATTGTAGAAGAAGATTATTTACACAGAGAGCGTCGGAAACTTTACGCAAAAGAGGATAAAAAATTATGGCAAGGTTCTTTTCATAATACAGTTTCTGAAATAAAAGATTTCGGACTAACGGCTAAAGAATTACAAAAAGTTGTAGACCAACTTCGTTATTCCCCTGTTTTTACAGCTCATCCTACGGAAGCGCGTCGAAGAACAATGATTACTTTGCAACGACGTATATTCTTGATGATTAACAAGCTCAATCGTAAAGAACTCACCAACGAAGAACAGCAAACAAGAGTTAAACAACTTAAATCACAGATACAATTGCTTTGGCGCACTTCAGAAGTTCGTATAAAGAAACCGACCGTTGAAGATGAAGTCCGCTATGGTTTGTTTTATTTTGATGCCAGTTTATTCAAATCAATTCCTTTGATTTATCGTCATTTTGAGCGAGCAAATCGAAATGTCTATGGTAGTGGTGAAATTACCGTTCCTAGTTTTATCAAATTTGGTTCGTGGATTGGTGGAGATCGAGATGGCAACCCTTTCGTTACACCCGATGTCACAAGAACCTCGATTAGGCTTCACATGCAAGCAGCTTTGCAAGAATACCTACGCAGAGTATCTGAACTGCAAAATATCTTATCTCACAATATTGAATACATCACACCCAATAAGACGTTTAGTCTTTCATTGCTAAAAGACGAATCTGAGTTGAAAGATACATTAGAGAATAATGATTCCTCATTTAAAGAATCGTTTAATACAGAGCCCTATCGTAAAAAATTATATTTCATGTCCGCGCGCCTAAAGTCAAATCTACAAGCAGTAGAAAAACGTTTACAAGGTCAAATTACGAGTACATCAGCAATCTCATTTCATCACGTTGATGAATTTCTACAGGACTTGTACCTAATCCGTGATTCCTTAATCTCACATAATGATATTGATATTGCTAAGCATGACCTCAAAGATTTGATTCGTTTAGTTGAAACCTGCGGATTTTCTTTGTACGAATTAGATGTACGCCAAGAGTCTACGATTCATACGCGTACCACCATTGAAATACTTAAACAGTTTGATCCAAACAATGCGTATGACGAACTCTCTGAAGAGCAACGTATTAAACAGTTAACTCAGCAAATAAACCGTAAAAACTTGCCACATCCTAATCCAGAGTCATTAGGAACAGAGTCGGTTGAAACCTTAGAACTCTTTAATACCATGCGAGAAATGCGCATCGAAACGGGTGACAACCTTTTTGGCACGTATGTAATATCAATGACACATACAGCTAGTCACGTATTAGAAGTGATGTTTCTAGCCCGTCTTGCTGGTTTGGTGGGTTTTGATGAAAATGAGCAATTCTTTTGTAATATTAAAGTGTCTCCTTTATTTGAAACTATTGAAGATCTAAAACATATCAGTGGCGTACTAACAAATTTGTTTGAAAACCCAACTTATATGAACCTTTTACAGGCATCTGGAAATCTTCAAGAAGTGATGTTGGGCTATTCAGATTCCTGTAAAGATGGAGGTATTCTTTCCTCTCAATGGAATTTATACCAAGCCCAAGAACAAGTAATTAATTTGACGGACAAACATGGCGTTGAATGCCGAATGTTTCATGGTCGAGGAGGCACAGTAGGACGAGGTGGTGGACCCACACATGAAGCCATAATTTCGCAACCTCCAGACACAGTACACGGTCAGATAAAATTCACCGAACAGGGAGAAGTGTTATCCAATAAATACAGCAATACGGAAACAGCAATCTATGAATTAGGTATAGGTATTACGGGTTTACTTACCGCTAGCCAATCATTGATTCGTAAACGTGGCAAATATAAATCAAGCTACCATCAAGCAATGTCGAATATTGCCGCTACCGGCGAGACTACTTATCGTGATTTAACCGATAATACAGAAGGCTTTCTTGATTACTTTTATGAAAACACTCCTGTAACTGAAATCGGGCAAATGAATATCGGCTCTAGACCTTCACACCGAAAGGTTGATCGATCAAAATCATCTATCCGTGCAATTCCTTGGGTATTTGGCTGGGCATTAGCAAGACACACCCTACCCGCTTGGTATGGCATTGGTACTGCCTTAAAAAATTATAGAGAACAGGCAGGTGGCGAATTATTGAATGAAATGTATCAAGAGTGGCCCTTTTTCCGCGCCTTAATCAGTAATGTTCAAATGGGGTTGTATAAGGCACAGATGGATATTGCTAAAGAATACTCATTATTATGGGATGATAAGCAACGCTCTGCTGAAATTTACCAAAAAATTGATAAAGAATATAAACTCACCGTTAAAGAAGTGTTATCCATTGCAGGAATTAATGAATTAATGGCCGATACACCGTTATTGCAATATTCATTAGAACGACGAGAGCCATATATTGATCCATTGAATCATATACAAATAACCACGCTAGCAAGACACCGGAAACATATTGCGAAAAGTGATGAAGAATCCCCCTGGTTGGATGAATTACTACTGACGATTAATGCACTAGCTGCGGGATTAAGAAATACTGGTTAAGGTACATGTTTTAATGCAAAGAGAGACCTTTGTAGCTAAGACATAAGGGATTAAAATTGCTAAAAGAAGTAGATTAAAAATGACACCCCCCTACTTATTGAAAGTTTTATTCCTATTAAACGTAGTTGTTTGTCGGGAATTGTCATTATTTCCAATTATTCAGTTGGATAGAAAGATATTTATGAGACTTTGTGATGGATCAACTTTCTGAATCTTTACTAATGATTTTTATAGAATATCTTGTTATCGCAATAATAAAGATTAGTTTTTGGATTAGATTTTATTCCAAATTGACAATGCCTATAAATACAGCTACTTTTCATATGCAAACCCTTAGGTTTTATTAATACTAATTACTTTTTATATAAAATTAACGAAGATTATTTTAAATAACTATCATTCATCGTTTATTAATCAGTAAAAATGTTTGCAACTACTACAATTATTATATTTATTCAGGGGTCTTAATACATGTCTAGTTCCTTAATCGAACAAGGTTTCAACCTAATGTTATTTGGTATGGGCACTGTATTTGTGTTTTTAACCATTTTGATATTCGCCACTGGTGCAATGTCCAAAATCATTACTCGCTATTTCCCTGAAAAAGCAGTCGTTGCAGCTCCTAGAAAGAAAAAAGCAGCGGCTGTTGGAGCCAACTCAGTTGCTCCAGCCACTCTTAAGATTATTCAAGCAGCGATTGAGCAACATCGGAATCGTTAAATTCTAAAAAATATCAATTCCCTGATGGGATTCTTAAACCACTGTTGAGAACGATTAAAGCATTATGAGTAAGAAAAACACCAATCCAAACCGCTTAAATATCACTGATGTAGTACTACGTGATGGTCATCAATCTTTATTTGCAACACGAATGCGTCTTGCAGATATGTTACCCATAGCTGAGAAATTAGACAGCGTAGGTTATTGGTCTGTTGAAACATGGGGCGGAGCAACGTTTGATTCATGTATCCGTTTCTTAGGCGAAGATCCCTGGGATCGGATCCGCCAGCTTAAAGCGGCAATGCCTAATACACCTCAACAAATGCTTTTCAGAGCGCAAAATATTTTGGGTTACCGTCATTATGCAGATGATGTCGTCAATAAATTTGTAGAACGCGCAGCTGTTAATGGCGTAGATGTGTTCCGTGTATTTGATGCAATGAACGATACACGCAATATGGAAACTGCCCTAAAAGCAGTTAAAGAAGTGGGCAAACATGCTCAAGCAACCATGTCTTATACCGTAAGCCCTGTCCATGATCTACAAGGTTGGTTGGATATGGCAAAGCGCTTGGAAGATATCGGATGTGATTCAATATGTATTAAGGATATGGCTGGTTTACTTAAGCCTTATACAGGTTTTGAATTAGTCACTGAATTAAAGAAAGCGGTTAGTGTACCCATACATATTCATTGTCATGCAACCACTGGTTTGTCTTGTATGACCAACCTAAAGTGTGCTGAAGCCGGTGCAGATAGAGTCGATACATCGATATCTTCAATGTCGATGACATATAGTCATTCATCAACTGAATCTATGGTTGCGGCAATGGAAGGGACTGATCGAGACACTGGGCTAGATCTAGTACTTCTTGAAGAAATCTCTGCTTACTTCCGTGATGTACGTAAAAAATATGCAAAATGGGAAGGTTCTTTACAAGGCATAGATTCAAGGATTTTATTAGCTCAAGTACCTGGTGGCATGTTAACAAACATGGAAGGCCAGCTAAAAGAACAAGGTGCAGGCGATAAGCTTGACGATGTTCTACTTGAAATACCTAGAGTTCGCAAAGACTTAGGTTATATCCCTCTAGTAACTCCTACTTCTCAAATCGTCGGTACTCAAGCAGTTCTAAATGTACTAACAGGTGAGCGTTACAAGAAGCTTACGAATGAAGCAGCGGGTGTGTTACGCGGTGAATACGGTGCAACACCATCTGCTGTCAATGAAGAATTAAGAGCAACGGCGTTAGCGGGTGATGAGTTAGTCACTTGTCGTCCTGCTGATCTACTTGAATCTGAATTACATAAAATTCAAGATGAATTAGTCGCCCTAGCAAAAGAGAAGAACATCAAACTTACCGAAGGTGAAGGTTTAATTGATGATGTTCTTACTTATGCGCTTTTCCCACAGGTGGGACTTAAGTTCTTAGAGAACCGTGATAATCCAAGTGCCTTTGAGCCAATTCCAACGGGTAACGAAGCAGTCACCACAGATGGTGGCGAAGAAGTTTATACTGTCACTGTCGATGGTGTCGATCACGTAGTCACTGTCGGTAACGGCGGTGACATAACGGGTATTGTCCCCACATCAGGTGGTGGTGAAAGTGCTGCACCAGCCGCCGGAGCTGCTGCTCCATCAGGCGAAGGTGAAGGCTTCCCTGCCCCAATGGCGGGTAATGTGTTCAAAGTACTCGCTGAACCGGGTGATGCTGTTGAAGAAGGTGACATTATGATTATTTTAGAGGCAATGAAGATGGAAATTACCATCGTTGCCCCTAAAGCAGGTACCGTAGTTGATGTCATGGTCAAAGTAGGCGATGACGTTGGCCTTGGCGATATTTTAGTAACATTAGCGTAACACTAGCCTAGGACGGACTGAATAATGGAAACACTGTTAAATTTATGGGCTGATTCTGGTGTAGCACAGTTAACTGTTGGTGCAGCTGCAATGATGTTTGTAGGCTTAGGCTTACTATTCCTTGCAATCAAGAAAGGATTCGAACCTTTACTATTAGTACCCATAGGAATTGGAACGGTATTAGTTAATGTACCCGGTGCAGGTTTTGAAGCTGAACCTGTTTATGATGCCTTAGGACATATGACCAGTCCTGGCGGGATGATGTATTACATCTATAACGTCGGAATTGCCTCTGGTATGTTCCCACTCATTATATTTATGGGTGTAGGTGCAATGACTGATTTTGGCCCCTTACTCGCTAATCCAAAGACCTTATTATTGGGTGCGGCTGCACAGTTTGGTATTTTTGCAACTGTCCTGGGTGCAGTAACGCTCAGTTATTTTGGAATATTAGATTTCACCATTAATGATGCTGCTGCAATAGGAATTATTGGTGGTGCGGATGGTCCCACGGCGATCTTTGTAACCAGTAAACTGGCCCCCGATATACTTGGTCCAGTAGCCGTTGCTGCTTATTCTTATATGGCTTTGGTGCCTATCATCCAGCCACCCATTATGCGTGCCTTAACCACCGAAAAAGAACGTGCAATCCAAATGGTACAGTTACGTCATGTAACCAAAACTGAAAAAATTGTATTCCCATTATTACTCCTTTTCCTAGTAGGCATGGTTTTACCCAGTGCTGCTCCATTATTAGGCATGTTCTGTTTTGGTAACTTGATGCGTGAAGCTGGTGTAGTCGATCGTTTAAGTGATACGGCACAAAATGCTTTAATCAATATCGTCACTATTTTCCTTGGCTTAGGTGTGGGCTCAAAAATGAGTGCTGATAAATTCTTAGCGTGGGAAACATTGGGTATATTAGGTTTAGGCGCGGTAGCTTTCTGTATTGGAACTGCTTGTGGGATTCTATTAGCTAAACTACTCAATAAGTTTAGTGATTCTCCCATCAACCCACTAATTGGTTCTGCTGGTGTATCTGCTGTGCCAATGGCAGCTCGAGTTTCCAATAAAGTTGGCTTGGAGGCTAACCCACATAATCATTTATTAATGCACGCAATGGGGCCAAATGTCGCTGGTGTAATAGGTTCAGCAATTGCAGCAGGCGTTATGATTAGTATGGTAAGTTAATTTGTTCCTCAATATGTAAACTTCAAAGCCAGACACGTAGTCTGGCTTTTTAATGGATAAAAAAATACGATTCTTAATAAAAAACTCCCTATTTCCTCTTCTGTAATTATTCATCGTTTGAAGACGTGAATATAATTCATTCTAATCAAACAACTGTGTTATTTAGGCATGACCGATTTTTATCCTTTTTTTTGGATAACGATAGATACTGAAATGGATATTCACAGTGATGTTGATCCTAACGGTGACCAATTAGATGGTGTGGATGTTTATGGTGAATATCTGTAGTTGTTAAAATAAAGAATAAACGATAAAAAGGTGGGGGGTGTGATTATAAACGACACCCCCCACCTTTTTGAATGAATATTTTATTATCTAAATAGAATTATTCTATTAATATCATACTGTTTAAATAGGCTATTTAATCTGTAACTTTAGCATCAGCTAGAGTAGCTGGGAGCATTCTAAAGACTTTCATCCCTATCATAACGATACAAAAACTTAAACCAATTCCACCAAAACCTAATAAATACTCGGAAAAGGTTGCTGAATAGCTATTCACCATTCCATCACCAAATGAACTACTGACTTCAGCATTAGGAAATAGTATTAATGGAAAAGATTGACCACCAATGATGATGATATAGAGCTGAATGAAACCACCTATAATAGCTAATATAGATGCACTGATTAAAGCCAGGTTATGATTTTTAAACCAAGGCCCCCAAAGTAAGATCATCGGTAACACACTACCTAATAAAATCTGACCACACCAGAATAGGCTTGAGAATTGATCACCGCTAAGTATGTAAGATTCAATGCCATGATGTTCAGTTGCATATAAATTAGCTAAGTGCCTTACCCATTCGAAAAATAACACTGCTACGATAAACAACGGTAAGCTATACCGTAATCTCTTTATTACTGCATCACCTATATCACGACTTGTTAATCTGTAAGTAGATATAAGTAATAAAGAGTAAATTGCGGTGCCATAGACATAGGATGCAGCGATAAATAGTGGCGCTAATATAGCAGCATCATAAAATTGACGGGCCACTAGAAAACCAAAGATTGAACCTGTTCCCATGGTTAAAAGGAAACGCCAAACCATGTTCACGATTCCTGCGGGTTTATACAAAGATTTGGACGTTTTGGTGCGATCCATCATGGTCCATAAATAGACAACAATGATCGCTAAAAAGCCAGAATAAAGAATCATATTCCAAGCAAATATAGATTTAAAATTTAACGCCCCTTTTGCCATCTCAATGACGTTACCTATCTTACCTAAATCGAGCAGTAAGACGATTAATCCGCCTATCAATAAAGAACCCGCTAACAATAAGGATAAACGCCCTAGAGGTTTATAAACCTGTTTTCCAAAGACTGTGCCAATCGTTGCAATATTCGCCGCACCTGAGGCTGCTACAATTAAGAATATGGCGAAGACATGGGGCATTCCCCAAACAATTTGATTATTCATGCCCGTAACGTAATGACCGTGATGGTGCATATAGTTATAAGCACCTAATCCACCTATAACCAATAGACCAAAGAATGCCAAGATTCCCCAGTAGCCAAGCCCGTTGTTGTCTAATTCACTATAGCTTGTTGTGTTTTTTATTGAATCGTTGGACATGCTTATATCCCTTGATAACGAACGCCGGTATTTAAACCGAGGTCAGCTCGAATCTGCTTACCACCATTCTGCTTTAACTCTTTGCTAATGGCGCTATTTGGATCATTTAGATCTCCAAATATGAGAGCATCTGGAGCAGCATCAACACAGGCAGGATTCTTCCCTTTATCCACTCTATGAACACAAAGATTACACGATTCGACCGTACCTTTTCCGCGTGGGGATTGTGGTCGCTGATCAATCAAGGTTTCATGCACAAAACTTCGAGCTTTATAAGGACAGGCCATCATGCAATAACGACAACCAATGCAGATATGTTTATTCACTTGCACGATGCCATCAGCGCGTTTCATTGAAGCACCTGTAGGACATACATCAACACAAGGTGCTGTTTCACAGTGTTGACACATTACTGGCAAGCTAAAAGAATGGCCCGTGAGTTTTTCAGTAACTTTAACTTTACGCACCCATTGCGCATCTTGGGCTTGGTTTGATTTTGGATCATCACCCCATCCATGTTCTTTTTTACAGGCTGCAATGCAAGCATCGCCTCCATCTTCTAGCTTATCGACATTAATTAATAAGCCCCAGCGTTTAGCATCTGTCACAGCTTCATCGTCTGGCTTGGCTTTTGCTTCGCGCAAGAATAAATTTGGTGCGAGTGTAACTGAAGCAACTGTTCCAGCAGTTATACCCACAATAGATAAAAAATTACGGCGGTAAGAATCAAAGTTATTCACTTTTAATCTCCTCCGTCTTTTTTAACTTGTTCAAGTTTGATTACGTTATTTGAATCTAAATCAGTGTTTTGAGGGTCTTTAACATCTAAAAATGACACCCCCCCACTTTTTGATACTTTTTTAAATTCATTACTATCAGAATATTTAAACGCTAATGCCATAAGCTCTTTATCATCTAATGAATTTAGCTTTATAGTTTCTGTACTGTAATTAGTCATTTCATGTAGAACTGTTTTTCTTTGTTTAATAGAGGAACCAGATGACTTCATATCTTCATCCACTTTGATCGGATGATCTACATGGCACTCAAAACAATCTAATTTTACTGCAACATACGTATGACAAGTCGTACAAAAATGTTCTTGATTAGTATGTCTTAACACTTCACCGTTATAGCTTTCAGGTACATGACAATCAATACAGGCATTTAGACTATATTTTTTAG
>CALFUP010000301.1 GCA_937929875.1 uncultured Cocleimonas sp.
ATTAGGGTATTGATTAACTAGCTCAATTGCCGTTTCAGCACCAAAATCGACATAAGCCTCATCGATTAAAACGGGAGCATCAGGATTAGCTTTTAAAATAACCTCAATTTCAGCCAAGCTTAATGCAATGCCTGTTGGTGCGTTGGGGTTAGGGAAAACAATTGCGCCATTTTCATCCGCGTTTAAATAGTCTTGCGTATTGATTGTAAAATCTTCAGCAAGAGGAACTAGCTTGGAACTAATATCAAACAATTTGCAATACGAAGGGTAAAAGCTGTAGCTAATATCAGGGAATAACAAGGGCTTTTCGTGCTTTAAAATTCCTGCGAAGGCATGCGCTAAGACCTCATCAGAACTGTTACCGACAAATACTTGATTAAACTCAATGCCATATTCAGCAGCGTAAAAATCAGCAATAGATTGCTTTAATACATTTGCATTAGGGTCTGAGTACAAACGCATTGATTCGCCTGAAGCTTCCTGCATTGCTGCAATTGCTAATGGTGATGGCGGATATGGGTTCTCGTTTGTATTAAGTTTTATATACTGTTGATCTTGAGGTTGTTCGCCTGGTGTATACGGATCAAGCTCATGTGTTCTTGCGCTCCAAAACTTACTCATAATTAACTCACAACCTATTCATGCTTTATTACAATTATTTTGACTGATTATCTGTGCTCAAGCAATCTAGCGCAATATCATTTGATCGATTAGCTCATATCCAAGTAAAGTAACATTAACGATAAAACGAATATTGAAAATGCATTACCAACAACGACAATTGATGCAACTTCAGTCGGTTGCTGTTGATATTTTTCAGCGAACATATAATTTAAAACCGCAGGAGGCAAGGCTGCAAACATCAGTAATTGCACTCGCTGTGATGGCTCTAAAGGCATGAAGAATAAAATACCAAAGGCCACAACAACACTGACTAATGGACAGGCAATCGCACCAATTAAACCGACACGCCATGACTTTAAGTCTACCGTTGTCATCCGAACCCCTAAGGACACAAGCATTAGAGGTATCGCTATTTGCGCGAGCATTTCGATTGGTTTGTGAATAGTTGGAGGAATCTCCCACTGTGTAAAGCTAATCACCAAACCAATAATAGTGGCAATGTTTACTGGCATTTTTAATAAATTCCACCATGAAATTTTACCGCCAACAAGGTAAGCACCTAAAGTGAAATGCAATAGGTTTGAACATAAAAACAATACTACTGCAGCACTCAAGGCATCGTTACCCCATGCTAAAATTGCTAATGGTAAACCCATATTGCCGCAGTTGTTAAACATCATCGAAGGCACGAACATGGGCACAGAAAGCTTCAAGGCTTTTGCAATAAACCACGCTAGCACTCCAGATAGTAATACCACGATAATGCCCGCTAACGCCAAAGACTGGTAGTCAATCAAATTAAATGATTTACGTGACAAGGCATCTATCAATAAAGCCGGAATAAAAATATCCATATTGAGACGATTGGCAAATGCCATATCGATGGGTGTCGCCTTCGCATAGATATATCCGATTAGAATCAGAATAAATATTGGGAATAAAACAGGAATTAAAATAGACATCAGTACACGTCCTCTTCTCCTTCGGGGCGAGTAAAGTACCACTTCATAAACCACATATACTGCTCTGGTTTTTGTGAAATGAGTTTTGCTAGAGCTTGATTCATATTCGTACAATCCGCTTGTGCATCTTTTGATGGATAATTCTCTAAGGAAGGTCCGATTTTAGTGATGTATTTTTGTTGATCTGCATCGAAATAAACGAACATAGGTAATGCAACTGCTTTACCCATTTTAGCCAAGCGTGCTGTTGTTGTTAGGGTGGATTTATCTTTCCCGAAGAAAGGAGCGAATACGCTATTTTCTCGCCCTAAGTCCTCATCGGGTAGAAATATCATTACACGCTCAGGGGACATTGATTTTACCAGTTTCCGCAACCCCTCATCTCGTGAAACGACTAAGCTAGCATGACGACAACGACTACGAGCCACTATCCAATCTAAAACAGGATTTTTTGAGGTCTTATAAGAACCAAAGATATCATAATGATAACCAATTTGTGGTGGTCCAAACTCCAACATCACACTATGGGCCAATAGCAAGATAACTGTTTTATTTTCAGCTATTGCTGCATCAATATACTCCTTACCTTGCATTTCAGACAGGGATGCGAGCCGCTTTTTTCCTGCAAAAAATATGACGCTATAATCTACAAGAGCGCAGCCATAGCTTTGAAGGTGTATACGTGACATCGTTTCACGCTGATCTTCTGACAAATCAGGGAATGCAATTTTTAAGTTAGTATTTACGATGTGCCTGCGTTTTTTATTATTAGTATAAATATAGCTACCAATCCTCCGACCAAGAGCATGACGAAATGACGTAGGAAAGAGTGAAATAATAGCTGCTAGCCCCAAGCCCAGCCATACTAGCCAATACTTAGGATAAAACAGTGATAAAGTTAAAGGTAGGCCGCAACGTGGGGTCATCTAATGCCAGCTCATATTTCAGTAAAAAAGCAGATTATAAATGAATAAAATGACACCCCCCTACTTTTTAGCCGTTTTTACTTTAATTTAAACGATTAGTATTTGGCACCTCGAAATTTATAATCAATATCATTCTCTACAAAATACGTCTCTAGCCATTTGGCTGCTTTAGTGACACTGGCTTTAGGCCCTTTGAGGCCGAAATCTATGAGGTCCCCTCGCTTAACGGTGCTAGGCAAACTAGATATTCCAACGCCTTCAAAACTAGCTAGAATTTCATTCATCATATCTACTAGACTACTTTCGGGCACACTCAGTACATCCCATCGCCATTCAACGTTTGGACTTTCATTAAACAAATATGGGTAATGAGTATCTAACACCCATTCGATCATGGGCCATGCCATATTGGGGAAACCGGGTACAAAATGATGATTGGCTAGTTTAAAACCGGGTACTTGATTAATAGGGTTTGGAATCAATTCGGCATTTTCTGCAAGCTCAGCCATTAGGATGCGATGCGGATAAGCACTCTCGCCAAATTTCTCTAGCAAAAGCGCTTTTGCTTCGGAATGTAATCCGAATTTTTCACCAAAAGCTTCAGCTGCTGCTGCGCGTGTTTGATCATCAGGCGTAGCGCCAATACCACCGAAACTAAACACCACATCATTGAGCAACTTGGTTTGCTTTAGAGTTGCTACGATTTCTTCTCTGGTATCACCGATTATTCGCACCCAAGCTAAAGACATACCGCGCTTACGTAGCATCTCTATCGCATTACTCATGTGTTTATCTTGTCGAACACCACTTAATAGTTCATCTCCAATAAGGATCAGACCCACTTTCTGTTCCGGGTCTTTCAAACCTTGGGCTGTTGAATCTGCTGTCACAGTTTTGCTCCTTTATCGAGCGCTTGCTGTTTGGATATGCCATTCTGCTTTTCAGCTTCAGCAGCTTGCCAATTTCTATCAGTTTCTGTCCAACCTTGGGTATGTAATTGGATCAAATCAGCTAAAGCTTGAATATGATCTGGGTGATCGTTCATACAAGGTATTAAATGATATTCCTCACCACCCGCCTCCATAAAATACTCACGGTTTTCCATATTCATTTCTTCGAGTGTTTCTACACAGTCTGATGGGAAACCAGGACACACAACATCAATAGTTTTAACCCCTTCGCCTGGTAATGCCATTAAGGTTTTATCTGTATACGGCTGAACCCATTCTGCTTTACCAAAACGTGACTGAAACGTAAGTCTCCACTGGTTCTCTTTCAAACCTAGTTTTTCAGCGATTAAACGCCCCGTTTTATGACAATGGCAAAAATATGGGTCGCCTAATTCTAGATTACGACGAGGTAAGCCATGAAAAGACATCAACAATACTTCACTTCTTCCGTTTTCTTTCCAATGTGTTTCGATACTTTTAGCCACCGAGTTAATATAGGAAGGATCATCATGATACTGACCAATAAAACGTAATTCAGGAATCCAGCGTTTACCTAAATAGTGTTTGTAAACAGCATCGAAAGTAGTTGCCGTGGTGGTAGCAGAATATTGTGGGTACAAAGGCAACACCAAAACACGTCTTGCTCCTTTTTCTTGCAAAGCATCTAACCCTGCTTCAATACTAGGATCACCATAACGCATCGCCAACTCAATATGCACAGGTCCTTTAAACCTAACTTGCATCTCTTTTTGTAAGAGTTTTTGCTGTTGTTCACTGTAATACATCAGTGGCGAACCTTCATCCATCCATACTTTTTGGTAGTTTTTGGCACTCTCTTTGGGGCGCTTGGGTAAGATAAAAGCATTGAGAATAATCCACCAAATGATCTTGGGAATTTCAATCACTCGACCATCAGACAAAAATTGCTTTAAAAACTTGCGAACTGCAGGGGGCGTTGCCTCGGCTGGAGTCCCTAAATTGGTCAATAAAACTCCTGTTATCGGCGCCTTACCATGAAAGAAGGTTTTATCACTTTTAACTTTTGCCACTGTCTAATCCAGAACGATAAAAATTGCAGAATAACATAATATTATTAAGTGATATTAATTCCCCACTATCAATATTTTATGGGCCGTATTTTAATAATAAAATACCCAATAAAATCATAACAAAGCCTTATCATTTGGGCATTTGCGGTTTATACTTGCCCTCCGTTTAAAATAAATTTAGAAAAGAGTTTAATTGAAGAACTCAAGCTAAAACTTAAGGCAAAAATTATGGCACGTGTAACAGTAGAAGATTGTTTAGAATTTGTTGATACTAACTATGAGTTAGTGCTTAAAGCATCAAAGCGCGCGAGAGATATTTCCGAAGGTGCTCCAACATTAGTCGAAGAAGATAACGACAAACCAGTCGTTATTGCCTTACGTGAAATCGCTGAAAACGTTAGTGCTGAAGAAGTTTTAGGTGTGGTAGAAGCTCCTGATGAAATGACATTTGATCAAGATCAAACTCAAGAGCCTATTGAAATTAGCATTGGCTAATTGCAACTATTCTGCTTTGTTATCAAATAAAATAAACATTGTTAGAGAACACATTTGATTCTCTAAAAAATCATAAGCAGTAATACTCACAAGAATAATTATGCCCGAAGAAGCATCCTCATCATGTATTAGCCACACCGACCTACTAGCGTTGGTTGGCGAATACATGGATGCTTCAGATGTTGAAAAAGTTAATCAAGCATATCTTCTAGCCTTTAAGGCACATGATGGCGTCATCAGAAAATCCGGCGAACCCTATATATACCATCCTATTGCAGTCGCTTATACTCTTGCTGATTTACACATGGATGTCGACACAGTTCGTGCTGCTCTTCTACATGATGTTATCGAAGACACAGAGTATTCAAAAAAAGATATCAGTGACATGTTTGGCGAAGTCGTTGCTGATTTAGTTGATGGCGTTACTAAACTGGCTGGTGGCGAATTCACGACTCGAGATGAAGCGGCGGCTGCTAGTTTTCAAAAAATGATGGCAGCAATGACGCATGACTATCGCGTAGTACTTATCAAACTTGCTGACCGCTTACATAATGTCCAAACGCTAAATGTAAGAAGCCCATCATCTACTCGTCGTATTGCTAAAGAAACACTAGCCATTCATGTTCCCTTGGCTAGGCGCATGGGAATGAATACCTTAAGGAAAGACCTACAGCTCACGGCATTCAAGCAACTATATCCCTGGCGCTCTGCACTCCTTGAAAAAAACATGGACAAGCTGTTAGAAGAGCATGCTAACGAACACAAAGAAATCATCCACAACATTAAAACCGCACTTGCAGCTAAAAACATCGAAGCAGATGTTTTTAGCTGGGAAAAGAATCTATATAAGCTTTATAAAAGAATCAGTAAAGGCACGAGCCATAAACAATTAACTAAATTTACTGAGTCATTAGAGCTTCGAGTTCTGGTTAACAATAGTATTGATTGTTATACCGCCCTAGGGATTGTGCATCAATTGTTTCACCCCAAAGTAGGCTCCTTTAAAGATTTTATTGCCACCCCAAAAGGCTATGGATTCCAGGCTTTACAATCAGCCCTAATTACACCTCAGAGACAGCTCATTTTTGTACAAATACAAAGTCATGAAATGTTTCAGATAGCTCAATATGGTATAACCGCATCCAAGCGTTTTCCTGAATTACTGAAGTCATCTGGTAAATCACAAATGTATCTCAACCGTTGGTTAGAACAGGTTGAGGAAATCCAAAACATCACAGGAACAGCAGCTGAATTTCTTGAGGATATGAAAGCTGATTTATTCTTAAGTGAGATTTACGTTTCAACCCCACGTGGAGAAGTCAAAGTACTGCCCAAAGGCTCAACTCCAGTTGATTTTGCTTATGCTATTCATACTGAGGTAGGGAATAAATGTATCTCGGCAATAATCGATGGTCAGCCGGCTAGACTAAACACTAGATTAGGGAATGGCGCGACTGTTCTAATAGTTACGGATCAAGATGCCGTCCCCAGTCCAACTTGGTTGAACTTTGCAGTGACCGCAAAAGCAAGATCATCCATAAGAAGCTGGATAAAAACACGTAAATCACATGAGTTTATTGAGCTGGGTGAGAAAATTTTAGAAAAAACATTATCGGCACACAAACAATCGCTCAGCTCCGTGCCAAAAGGCAATATTCAAAAGACTTTAACGGCACTGAATCTTGAGAATACAGACGCTCTATTTACAAATATCGCCAATGGCAACCAGTCAGCAAAACTAGTGGCTAAACGCCTGCTTGATAGTGATAGCCTCACCTCTTTAGATGAAAATAGTAAAGACCAACTATTACTTATAAAAGGCACCGAAGGATTAGCGGTCAACTTACAAAAATGCTGTTATCCGATACCTACTGACTCTATCGTTGCCTACCCTGACAAACATAACGGTTTAGAAGTCCACCGGGATAATTGCCCAACCCTAGCAAGAATTGGCCTTTCTCATAAACAAGATATTTTCAGTATTGCCTGGGTAGATAATACTAGCAAAGAGTCTCATTTTTTAGCGGCACTGAATTTACAAGTTAGAAATCGAGTGGGTGTTTTATCTCATATCACTGATTTATTAGAAAAGATGGATATAAATATCGAAGATATCAATATCAGTGGTGACAAAGAAATGAAAGACATGTACTTTCTAATACAAGTTCGAGATGGCGCACATTTACGTTTAGTCGCTGAATCTCTCAACAATCAATCTCACGTAATCAATGTCGTTAGAGTATTTGACGATAAAAAACATTAAAAAAAAATCAGTTAAAGGATATTTAAAAATGGCACGAGAAATAATTTCTACCGATAAAGCTCCAGCAGCATTAGGTCCTTACTCTCAAGCAGTTAAAGTTGATAACACTGTTTATATTTCAGGACAAATTCCATTAGTTCCTGAAACTATGGAAGTTGTAGAGGGAAACTTTGAGGTTAATGCTCGTCTAGTTTTTACTCATTTAAAGTCAATTGCCGAAGCAGCTGGCGGAAGTATGAATGACTTCACTAAGGTTAATATTTTCCTTACAGATCTTGCTAATTTCCCTATCGTTAATGAAGTTATGGCTGAATTTTTTGATGAACCTTATCCTGCCCGTGCCGCTATTCAAGTTGCAGCACTGCCAAAAGGTGTCATAGTAGAAGCTGATGCGGTAATGGTACTTTAAGCGGGTTTAACCCAAATATAATGACACCCCCCTACTTTTTATAGCTTATAGACTCATCCTTCTAGCCAACTAATGCCTTTACAAAGGTATATCAATACAGGCTGTTTAGGTTTAATTGGAAACAATAATATGAAACAACAAAAAATAGCACTCTTCCCGGGAACTTTTGACCCTATAACCAACGGTCACATTGATCTCATACAACGTGCTGCTAAAATGTTTGATGAAGTTATTGTTTCAATTGCCACTAGTCAAAAAAAAGGACCACGTTTTACTCTTGAGGAACGAATCAGTCTTGCAGAAAAAGTTTTAGCTAACTGTCCGAACGTCACTGTAAAAGGCTTTGATATACTTTTAATTGATTTTGCGAAACAGCAAAATGCTAGTGTGTTAATTCGAGGATTGAGAGCTGTTTCCGATTTCGAATACGAATTCCAATTAGCCAGTATGAATCGTAATCTAGCGCCTGACATAGAGTCCTTGTTCTTAATGCCTGCAGATGAATATTCATTTATTTCATCATCTCTGGTTAAAGAAGTGGCTGCATTGGGTGGCGACATATCAAAGTTTGTTCACCCTCTGGTAAATGAAGCATTAAAAAGCAAAACTAAATAAGCTCTGTTTAGCTGTTTTACTCTTGTAAAATATAAATTATCCCCGATATTCTATGCTTACTGTTAAGCCAGACTTGGCAATGATAAAATAAATGCCATTGTTACTATTTTAAAGATTAAGGATTTACAAAATGTCATTATTAATTACTGACGAATGCATAAATTGCGATGTATGCGAGCCAGAATGCCCAAATGAAGCGATTTATATGGGTGAAGAAATTTATGAAATCGATCGTGACAAGTGCACTGAATGTGTTGGTCATTACGATGAGCCACAATGTGTTGAAGTCTGCCCTGTTGACTGCATTCCAAAAGATGAAGCCAACCCAGAAACTCAAGAACAACTGATGTTGAAATACGAACATCTTATGTCTCTATAGTCACAAAAATAACGTTAAGTAAATGATATGATTATTACTCTCTCACCCTCAAAAGGACAAGACTTTGAAACCCCAACACCTTCAAAGTTATACACCCTGCCTGAGCAACTCGATGATTCACAGTTATTGATTAATGAAGCCAAGAAATTGGATATGGAATCAGTTCGAGATTTAATGAGTGTGAGCGAAAACATATCAAACTTAAATGTACAACGTTTTCAAGATTGGAAACTACCCTTTAACACAGAAAATGCTAAAGCTGCTCTGTTTGCGTTTAAAGGCGACGTATATTCTGGTATCGAAAAAGATCAATATGATGATGGGGATTTAACTTACGCCCAAGACCACCTAAGAATATTATCTGGACTATACGGCGCTTTACGCCCTTTGGACCTGATTCAACCTTATCGTTTAGAAATGAAAACACGACTAGAAAACCCTCGTGGCGAAAACCTTTATCAGTTTTGGGGTGATCGTATTACTGAAAAACTTAACGAAAGCATGCAACATCAAGAAGAAAAAACCTTAGTCAATCTTGCTTCTAATGAGTACTACAAATCAGTAAAACCGAAATTGATTGATGGCAAAATTTTGAATATTAGTTTTAAAGAAATCAAAGATGGTAAAAGTAGAATTCTTGCAGTTTATGCTAAAAAAGCACGCGGCATGATGGCTGACTTTATTCTTAGAAATCGTATTGAACATGCTGAAGATATCAAAGATTTTGGTACAGCTAATTATAAGTTTTCGGCATCCGAATCCAATGATGGTAACTGGGTGTTTACAAGACCCCAGCCTAAACCGCTAAAGTAAGAAACTCCCCTCTTAAGAATTAAAGTGACACCCCCCTACTTTTTATGAATTTTAAACTCATTTGTTGATATGACTTCGGCTTTTTATTGCTCTATCCAAGCGATAATTTATTGAAATTAATAAGATATTGTTAACTCATTTCAGTGTAACTCTAGATCATCAAGATCAAATGATCTTCTTAACTAAGTAAAACACCCATCATAAACAAAGTTATTTATTTAGATTCTTTTTTGAATTTATCTGCCCACCACAACCTAGCTCTCAAGCCCCAACCACTAGTTAAACCTACTTCAGTAAAACGAATATTTCCTTTTCCATCAATAATATAACTAGTAGGAACTCCCTTAACACCAAATAAATCACCAAGGCGATTATCTTTATCTACAATAGTCGGCCAACTTTCTATGCCCCTTTCTTGCATATGTTTAGTGACCTCTGTTTTATCTCCAGACTGATAGGCTACTGATAATATAGGCCAATCTTGTTGAATTTCAGTCATTCCTTCTTCTTCAAATTTGCAGAAGGGGCACCAGCTCGCCCAAAAATGCAAAATAAAAGGCTTGCCACGATAATCTTCTAAATTGACAGTTTTCCCATCGAGCATGACACTCTGAAAGCTTGGCGCTTCACCAGACACTAAATCTTTCTGTTGCCAAGCTCTGATACCAAAAATGATTCCTATGATAAGTAATACTTCAAGTAAAAGGATTAGCCAGCGTCTTTTCTTTTTGACTGGCTGGTGAATTGTATTTTCTTTATCTGGCATAGTGTCTTTACATCTATTGATAAGATTGAAACTTAATTGAAATGATATGTTATTAAGAGAGTATGCCAATCATAGTTTTCAAGCATAAAAAAAGCCACAGTAAACTGTGGCTTTTCCGATCATCCTTGATCTATAACATCCTTACTAACTTTGTATTAATTACACTTCATGCCTATTGGACAACCTTTGATTACATCAATCATGATTACTGCTGCATCGTTATAACCATTAGCATCAACGATATCGTACCAGAATTCATCCGTATAAGTACCAGACCCAGTTGCAGTGTATGTTACCTGTGAACCAGTCCATGTAACCTTACCATTAGCTGGCTGACCAACATTAATGATTCTTAGGCCTTTACCTTTATCGTTAGCGAGTACATCAAGAGTAATAGTCTCACCAGTACTAATCATAGCATCATCCATATTAGCTTTAGTGCCACCGCCGCTTGTTATGCCTTTAACAGTAACTTTTACGTTTGCAGAATCCTCATTACCATTACCATCTCTGATGGTGTAGCTGAAGTTATCTACTCCTGTATTACCTTTACCACATGTGTTCGATGGGCTATATGTGATCTGATTTCCAGATTGCATAATAGTACCGTACATCAAGTTATCAGCATTTACACTTATAACATCTAGATTATCACCATCATCATTACCAAGAACATCAATTGAGATAGGGCTACATTGTGTAGCTACTGAATCATTCTTTGCTGTTGGCTTGCCATCAAGAACTGTCACAGTGACCATCGCTGTAGTTAAATTTCCTTGTGGATCTGATACTTCATAAGTGAAAGTGTCAGTGCCTGAGAAACCAGCGTTAGGAGTATAAACAATCTGACCACCTGAGATAGTAGCTGAACCATTCGATGGACCTGTTACAACACGAGTAAGTGTTGCATCAGAATCATCGTTACTGAGTACATCAATAGTTATCGACTCATCTTGATCTGTTGTTGCAGAATCATTCGATGCTTTAACGTCTCCTTTGACTATTACTGTTACTGTCGCAGTCGTTGTATTTCCGTTTGGATCTGTTACTTCGTAAGTGAAAGTATCAGTGCCTGAGAAACCAGCGTTAGGTGCATAAACAATCTGACCACCTGAGATAGTAGCTGTACCATTTGATGGGCCAGTTACAACACGAGTAAGTGTTGCATCAGCATCATCATTGTTAAGCACATCAATTGTTACTGGCTGGTCTTCACCTGTAGTAACAGAGTCATTTGCGGCTTTAACATCACCTTTTACTGTAACAGTAACTGTAGCAGTCGTAGTATTTCCATTTGGATCTGTTACTTCATAAGTGAATGTATCAGTTCCTGAGAAACCAGCGTTAGGGTTATAGACTATCTGACCATTGACAATAGTAGCTGAACCGTTTGCAGGAGATGAAACTACACGTGTGATCGATGCATCAGCATCATCATTTCCAAGTACATTGATCGTTACCGCTTCACCTTCGTTTGTAGTAGCAGAATCATTTCCAGCTTTAACATCATCATCTACAGGTTTAACCGTAACAGTCACAGTTGCTGTTGTCTTATTCCCTTGAGGATCCTGAACTTCATAAGTGAAAGTATCAGTGCCTGAGAAACCAGCATTAGGGTTATAAACTATCTGTCCGTTTACAATCGTTGCTGAACCGTTACTTGGCGCTGAAACTATACGTGTAATTGCTGCATCAGCATCGTCATTACCAAGAACATCGATGGTAACTGCCTCACCTTCATCTGTCATCGCTGTATCATTTGCAGCTTTAACATCATCATCGATAGGGTTTACAGTAACAACTACTGTTGCAGTCGTCTTGTTACCCTGCGGATCTTGAACTTCATAAGTGAAAGTATCTTCACCTGTAAAACCAGCGTTAGGGGTATAAACGATTTGACCATTTACTATTGTAGCTGAACCATTTCCTGGAGCTGTAACTACACGAGTAATCGTAGCATCTGAATCATCGTTACCAAGAACATTGATTGTTACTGCTTCACCTTCGTCTGTCGTAGCTGAATCATTCGCAGCTTTAACATCGTTATTTAAAGGATTTACCGTAACCGTCACTGTTGCAGTTGTCTTATTACCTTGTGGATCTTGAACTTCATAAGTAAAAGTATCTTCACCTGAGAAACCAGCATTAGGAGTATAAACAATTTGACCATCTACAATAGTAGCTGAACCATTTCCTGGAGCTGTAACTACACGAGTAATCGTAGCATCAGCATCATCGTTACCAAGAACATTGATTGTTACTGCTTCACCTTCGTCCGTCGTAGCTGAATCATTCGCAGCTTTAACATCGTTGTCTACATCATTAACCGTTACAGTCACTGTTGCAGTTGTCTTGTTACCTTGAGGGTCTGTTACTTCATAAGTGAAAGTATCTTCTCCTGAGAAACCAGCATTAGGAGTATAAACAATTTGACCGTCTACAATAGTAGCTGAACCATTTCCTGGAGCTGTAACTACACGAGTAATCGTAGCATCAGCATCATCATTACCAAGAACATTGATTGTTACTGCTTCACCTTCGTCTGTCGTAGCTGAATCATTCGCAGCTTTAACATCGTTATCTTCAGCTGGATCAACCGTAACAGTAACATCTCCTGTACTTGTACCACCGTTACCATCAGAGATAGTGTATGTGAATGAATCATCTATTCCACATGCTTCAGTTGAGTTTGGCGTGTAAATAAGCTGCCCGTTAGCACCTCGAGTCACAGTTCCATTTGTAGGTTGAGTAAAACTTGTTATCGTTAATGCATCAGTATCAGCATCAGTATCATTACCTAATACGTTGATTGTTACTGGATTACCACATTGAGTTTGAGTGGAATCACTAACCGCTACAGGGGCTGTATTAGTAGCACCAATAACTGTGATTGTTGCGGTTGCTGTAGCTATATTTCCATTAGGATCTCTAACTTCGTAAACAAACGAGTCTGTTCCTGTGAATCCATCTACTGGTGTATATATAATCTGACCACCAATAATTTCTGCAGAACCATTTGTTGGGCCTGAAACTATGCGAGTGATTGAAGCATCAGAGTCATCGTTATTTAATACATTTATTGCTACTGGCTCACCTTCATTAGTTGATGCAGTATCATTTTCAGCATTTACAACATCATCAACGGCTGCTTCAACATCTACTGTTACATCAGCAGTACTAGTACCACCGTTGCCATCACTAACTGTATAGGTGAATGAATCAGTAGTTCCACATGCTGTAGTAGCATTCGGTGTATAGATTAAGTCTCCGTTATCACCACGTGTAACTGAACCGTTAGCTGGTTGCGTGAAACTTGTGATGGTTAATGTATCACCATCAGCATCTCTATCATTACCTAATACATTAATGCTTACTGGAGCACCACACTTGGTTTTACCTGAATCATTAGATGCAACTGGTGCAGTATTCTCTGTAACTCTAGTCTCATTACCAAAAGTAGTAGTATAAGTATTTACACCGCGGTCATGCTTGATATTGTTATGCAATGCACGCTTGATCCAAGCTGGAGATGTTGGAATTGCTTCGGTTTTCCAAATGACACGTGGTGCGCCTGGTCTACCGTTAGAGATCATTACATTCTTCATACCTGCAGGAACGTTCTTAAATCCTGTAGCGACTTGACGGGTACCCGTTTGAACTCTTCTGTTTTCAGTTTTGTATCCAGTTTTAACCGTTTGCTGTTGAGATACATATTCAATATCAACTCGACGGTTTTTAAAGTCTTGATCTGGAGTACGTGGGTACTTGGGATGTCCTTTACCTAATCCACGAGCGATTAAGTGATTAGGATTGAAACCATTCTTGATTAAGAAGTTTCTTACTTCTTTAGCACGCTTTTCAGAAAGAATCTGGTCATAGCGAGCATTACCTAAACCACAAGTATTACCTGTAATACGGATTGAACCTTTGTAGCCTGTTTTCTTAATTTGAGCAGCAATTTGCTTCAAACGAGTTTGAGCAGAAGGAATTAATTTAGCACTGTTCAGCTTGAAGAAAGTTTGACCTTCTAGCTCCATTGTACTCTTCACTAACTGCTTAGTAGGCGTACGAATTGTTTTGTTGCCATATACAGGAACAGTTTTGTAAGTAGGTACTTTCTTATATTGTTGCTTTTGTGCATAACGTGGAGCTACCGCTTGACCTGGCACTTCTACACGTACTCGACGGTAACGTCTATCAGGCTGATAAATACTTGAACCACCGAAATCGAATTTATAACCAAGTCTACCACTGAAATCAGTATCATCTTGGTTATCAAATCTATAACCACCACTGTTTTTAGAACCTGCTACATCTAGTGAGAGGCTATGACCAGTACCTTGGAAGAATTTTTCTATTCCAGCAGAAAGAGTTGTATTTTGTGCATTCTTTTCTCCAGAACCTACTTTGTTGCTCCATTCGTGGTCAACACCTGCACGGATACGTGCATTTGCTCCAGGAAGGAATTTACCTACCGAGGCTCCAACACCCCAATCGTAAGCACGGTCAGTAACAACTTTGCCACCAACTGTTCTTTTATCTTTTCCACCAGAAAGTCCTTTACTAACTCGCCCATCCCAAAATAAATGTTCATTTTCTTGACCATAACCGATTGTTGCTTTGTCATGCCCAACTTCATTGCGATCGTATGCAACAAAAGTCTTATTAACATGTTTAGCACGACCTTCAGCATCACGAGAAACCCAAGCGTGATTAACCTGACCACCGCGCCCAAGAACTCCTTTATCATCCCCTTTTAGATCATAACCAGCCCAAAGACCAACGCCAGTGCTATGGCTATCACTTTCAGAAATTACTTGATTGAATTCCGCATCGAAATTACCTTCATCGTCTACACCAACGCCAATTTGGGTTTTACCACCCACATATTCGTGATTGATGCTGCTTACTTGTCTTGCATCTTGGTAACGTTGGTTACCAGAAGGGCCAGCAGTAGCTTGAGTCGCCAAGATTGCTGCTGAACTGAAAACAAACGGTAAATATGCCCATTTGTATGTTGTAGTTTTGTTTTTCATGTGTCTTTCTCTCTATACAAAGTTAATAGGTGTAAATAATCATCGCTTCATACAATGGGTTGATGGTTATTTACCGCTCATGTCCATTACGCATTTAGCATGAGTGAATTATCTATTGTCTTGTAAAGTGAGTCGTTTCCTCTTGTCAGAGCCAAACTACTAGTTGTGCCTCTTATCAGGAATATATGACCAGTTTTTTCATAAGCTAGATCAAATATGATTAAATTTTAAGCCATTCATGTTTCACAGTCGTTATTTGGTATACTCAAACCACTTTAAATATTGATAAAATAAAACATGAATTTTTGTTGTTACTAATATTGATATTCAAAGTTTTAAACCGAACCATTAAGTAGCTAATCGCTACTTATAAATTAAGGTTGAATATAAGCTATGATCATTTTTAAATTTATTCCCTTGTTCGCGTTTCTTCTAGGGGCATTCTGGGGATTACATCAGTTAGGTTATTTCCCTGAAAAACTAAACCATATTTTATTTGGTTTACGATTACCATCAGGGAAAGAATGGGCACCTACTTGGGGCGGAGTGATGGTATTAGTAGGCTTAATTACTTTATATATAGAGATTTTTAAATCAACAAGAACGTCAAGTATCTCTATCGTTGATCACACATTATCAACTATTGTTTTTGTTGCTTTTTTAGTATCTTGGATGATCTTGCCTTGGACTGCAGGAGATAAAGGCGACTCAACTTTCTTATTATTGACTATAATGTCTTTCATTGACGTTATAGCCGGATTTACAATTACAATTGCCGCAGCTCGCAGAGACTTTGGTCTTGGTGAAAGCTAAAAACTATTTTATTCGAGGTATATAAATGAACTACTTGTTAAAAACTTCATTGATCGCAAGTCTACTTTTAGTTGCTCTTCAAAGTACTGTTAATGCTGATGACTCAAACAAGGATGCTGTTGAAGCAACAATCATCAAAGCAAAGTATATATTGCCTCCACCAAGCCCTTTTTTCAGTAGTAAGATTACCAGTTACAAAAACCTTGAGAGTAAAGATACTAAACTCTCTACAACAGAAAATACTGAAGAAGAAAAAAGTGTAGAAGCACTGGAAGTAGCTTTAAAATTACAACAAGACCAAGCTTCTATCTTATTAGAAGAGTTGCATGCTACTGCTAAAAACTCTGATTTTGAAAATGAAATGTATGAAAAGACAGTGTCTTTATTACAGGAAAAAATTGATAAGTTGAATTTTGAAAATGGAAAACTTACCTCGGAAATTAATGCAACAAAAATTAATACAGAGGAACAACAGACTTTACTCGCTTCTCTAAAACAAGAGTCTACCGACATTTCTGAACTACAAAGCGCTTATAAAAATAAAATTTCAGCATTTGAAGAGCAAATAGTTAAACTAAAATCAGAAAATGAGAAGAAGCTAAACGCGCTAAAAGTACCTGAAATTGAATTACAAACTTTACGTGATGCTTATACAATCAAAAGTGATGAAGCTGAGGAGCTAAAGAAGCGCTTACTCGAGAAAGAAACAGCAATAACGCCACTACAAGCTAAAACTGAAAGTCAAAAAACTCAAATTTCAAGCTTAAGCGAACAACTCTCATCATTTGAACAAACACAAGCTGAACTGATTGACCTACAAGATTCTGTTGCGGAATTAAATAACACTAATGTATTGCTAAAAGCAAGAATTGTTGAATTAGATGATTCTAATAAATCATTAAAATCACAGAATGATAAAATGCAACAAGATGCAAGCCAACAAACACGAAAACTAGGATTACTAAGTCAATCTACTGCAGACCTAGAAGCACTTAAAAGTGCGTATAAAGAACGCAATGAAGAGTCAGTAAATCTCAAAGAAGAATTATTAGAAATAGACAATACAAACAAATCATTGATTTCCGAAGTCCAAACATTAAAAGCAGAAGCTAGTCAAAATGCTAGAAAACTTGCCCTATTAGATAAATCGACAGCTGAACTTACCGCTTTAAAAAGTGCTTATAAAGAACGCAACGATGAAGCGGCTACTTTAAAAGAGTTTTTAGCTACTACAGAAGAGTCAAATAACTCGTTACTAGCGCAAATAGATAAAATGAAGGCTGATGCTAGTCAAAACACTCAAAAACTAGGCTTGTTAGATCAATCTACAACTGAGCTTACTGAGCTTAAAAGAGCCTATAAAGAGCAAGGTGCTCAAACAGCATTACTAAAAAGTAAATTATTAGAAATTGAAGAAGCTAATAAATCCTTAAATACTGAAATAGAAACTCTGAAGGTTGATGCCAGTCAAAAAAGTGAAAAGCTTCAATTATTAGATCGATCCACAACTGAGCTAACCGCTCTAGAAGACTCGTATAAATCGTTACTTTCTGAAATGGAAACCATGAAGGCCAATGCTAGTCAAAACAGTCGAAAACTAAGTTTGTTTGATAAGTCTTCAGCTGAGCTTACTGCGATTAAAAGTGCTTATAAAGAACGTAACGATGAAGCTATAACACTCAAAAATAAGCTCCTTGAAACTGAAAATACGAATAAATCATTACTTTCCAGAATCAAAAAAATGGAAACAGATGCAAGTATAAATACTAGAAAACTAAGTTTGCTAGACAAATCTTCATCTCAACTGACTGCATTACAAAGTGCTTACAAAGAACGTAATAATGAAGCAGTAAGCTTAAAAGAAAAAACTATAAATCTAGATAATACTAACAAGACCCTTCTAGCTAAAATTGAAGAGTTAGAAAATTCAGCTAATCAAAAACTAGGTCTTTTAGATCAATCAACGGCTGAATTAGATTCATTAAAAAATACAATTTCTGAGTCTGACAAGAACAACCAGGCGCTTAGTGATCAATTAACCCAGTTACAAACAGACAATAAACTACTACAAGAAAAAATAGCAGCAGCAGAGCAACTACAAACTGAGTTAGAAACGTCAAAATCAGAACTCAGTGGTATGCAAAAAAAGTTAGCAGAATCTGAAAATCTGAAACAATCCCTCAAGGATAAAATTAGTGCTCTAGAAGCTGACTCATCAAAGCAGAAGATGCAACTAACTGACTTATCGTCTGTTTCTAAGGAGTTAGAGACTCTTAATAATGCATTTAATAATTTAAAAACTGAAAACCTGAAAATAACT
>CALFUP010000302.1 GCA_937929875.1 uncultured Cocleimonas sp.
ACCCTCCGTTAGTGTTTAAAAGCAAAATGTCAAAATAAAGTACACGCCTGTCGGAGTTTTGTTGAATCTATTGGCTTCAGAGGATTAAATGACGATATTAAGTGGGCGTGCATCCAATCTCTCCCGCGATTCACTATCATAATAATTATAAGGTTATCGTCATGTATTTAATTGGGTCTCTACTTCTAGCGTTAGGTATATCAGTTTTTGCTGTTAGCAAAGTGGCTGAAATGTTACACGCAAAAAAACCCGGAATGGAGCGCATACTTCTTGCTTCTTTAATTGGCAGCATTTCAGCTTTTGTTACTTTAGTCGTTTTAAGTGCTTTTGTTAAAAACCTTGATCAAATGACAATGATAATCCTATCCATTGTTTCCATGCTTCTAGTGTCGACCATTGCGTTTAAATCAATCAACCAATTATCATGGTCAGGAGCTATTACAACAAATATAGCTAATGTTGCTCTAGTATTAATGACTGGCACTGCTGCAGTAGTTTTAAATGATCACTCGATAGATAAAACGATAAAGTCGGTGCAAAATGTATTTAACACCAATACTGCTATTGTCGAAAATATAGCAGCTGGCAATACGGATGTAGTTAGTATTATCGAGGATGAAACTAGTAACAACCAAAATAATGACGAAGAACTAATCGTGGAAGATGATTTTGATCCTTCTTTTAAAGAAGTAGATTTGCTTCCAGCCGGAACTGTAAAAGAGTTGGAAGCAAAGAAGAACGTTGTTTACAAAACACCTAAATATCGAATTATTAGTTTGAATAATATCCGATCAGCTATGGATAAAAATATCCGTATAAAAAATACCAGTGGAAGAACTATTATTGGCGCTTTAAAAGATGTTAGAGCAAATAATTTAATAATAGAGCAACGTATAAATGGGGGACTAGCAACCACTCCTATTTCGATGGCGAAGATAGAAAAGCTTGAAGTTTATCGATAACAGTTATCAAGATTCCTAACCATCAAAAAAGCCTAGTATTCACTAGGCTTTTTTGATGGTATTTACTGTGTAAACTATAGTTTTGTTATTTTTCGTTTAACCTAGCTTTGTACATTTTGAGAAGAGTATTCATAGTCATCGTTGCTACATCTGACCCTCCGCGATTACCTAAGATTGTAATACAGGGGATATCGATTTCTTCATGATGTTCCCATAGATAGCTTTTAGATTCACTCGCTCCAGAACAACCCACAGGCATAGCAATGATCATTGCAGGGCGTTTAATGCAATCTTCATTCTCACACTCTTTAAGTAACTCTAATAGTCTAAACAATGCGGTAGACTCTCTACCTATGACTACAAAACCTTCATCCAAATAAGGCTTCCAAAGCTCAACGGCTACCATACTCCTCGATCGCTTGCTGGATTTAGCTTGTGATATAACATTTGCTTTATTGATCAAACAGATCGGCTCATCATCTAAATATTTTTGCTTGATGCCTGCGGCAACCATATCGGTATCGCACAGAAGATCAAAGCCTTCTTCAAAGGCTTCGAATGCTTTTTCAATTGCACCTTTACTTATGCGAAGATCTTCAATGATTGTCATATCGCCAGAGGCGATTAGTATCTGCTGAGCAAGCTCTTTTTCAAGAGAATTAAAACTTGATAAATCAGCTAGTTTATTCACTGACTCAAGGGCCAGTTTTTGAATTATTTTCGGATTTTTTTCGTATTTAAGCATTCGTTAGTTCATTAATAATATCGTTGTAAATAAAAACGATTTAAGAATGATTCAAAATAATATTGAGGGCATTATAGTTGAAAACGAAATAGAAAATACCCAAACACTTCAGCTTTTAATAATTAGCTATATCAAAATATTTAATTAAAAAGAGGAATGGTTGTTATTTTAACAAGATGAGCAGCTAAAATTTTATTACGACTAGATCCACTATAATCAATAATTTCACCGTAGTTTTTTAAATAGCACTTGTGCCCTCACTTGGTTAAAATATCATCATTACTAACATATCTGTGAATATATATGCCTGAGTCAGTATTTGAAACTAATCTAAAGCACCTTCCAATCATTGCTCGTGGAAAAGTGCGAGATATTTATGAAGTAGATGAAAAACATATGCTGATTGTAACGACGGATCGTCTATCTGCGTTTGATGTCGTATTACCAGAACCAATCCCCAACAAAGGTATCGTTTTGACGCAAGTTTCAAACTTTTGGTTTGAAAAACTCTCTCACATCATTCCTAATCACTTTTCTGATTTAACATTAAAAGATCTGAAAATAAGTAAAGATGAAAAGTCTATGCTGGAAGGGCGAAGTGTTATCGTAAAAAAAATGAAAACTTTACCTGTTGAGGCAATAGTTAGGGGTTATATTATTGGTTCAGGTTGGAAAGATTATCAAGCAACTGGCAAAGTATGTGGTATTGATTTACCTGAAGGTTTAAAACAAGCAGAACAATTACCTGAAGTCTTGTTCACTCCTTCAACAAAGGCAGAAGTTGGTGGCCATGACGAGAACATCACATTTAAAAAAATGCATGCCATTGTTGGAGGCTATTTAGCTGATGAGGTAAAGCGTGTGAGCCTTGAGCTTTATAAAGAAGCTTCAGAGTTTGCCTTAAGTAAGGGGATAATCATTGCAGATACTAAATTTGAATTCGGATTAGACGAAAATGGACGTTTAACTTTAATTGATGAAATCCTATCACCAGATTCTTCTCGTTTTTGGCCTGCCAGTGAGTACCAAGTAGGCACAAGCCCTCCATCTTTTGATAAACAGTTTATTCGTGATTATCTAGAAACCTTAGATTGGGATAAAACTCCACCTGGGCCACATCTTCCATCAGAAGTACTATCGAAGAGTGCTGAAAAATACCAAGAAGTTGCCTCGCTTTTATTAAGTTAGGAAAGCCAAACAGAAACTGATATGTTGTCTTAGACAGGTTACTGTATATTACACCAATAAATTAAGTGCTAAATATAAAGAGTTAATAAATGAGTGCAGCTTTAGAAAGTAAACCCAAACTGACAGGTTTTATAAGTTTGTTGCTAGTCATCGCCTTAGGTATTTCACTGGCGAAACTTATGTGGCTGGTAATAACGCCCGAACAACAATTAGTGCTTACTTCATTAACTAACAATACCGTGTCTATCACAGAAGAAAAAGAAACAAATTACGGCAAGTTAATCGCTGATCAACACATCTTTGGTGAAGTAGTCGTTAAAAAAGAACCTGTGAAAACTCAAGTAAAACCAACTATTACTAAGCCTGTTGCCCCAAAAGTCAAACTTAATGCAAAATTACATGGAATAGTGGCGTATAAATCCCAAAAAGGATTTGCTTTAATCTCTAATAATAATGGTCCACAAAAAGTCTTCGGTGAGGGTGACGTTCTTCAGGAAGGCGTCATCATTAGTAAGATTTTCCCGACTAAAGTTATTGTTGATAACAATGGAACTGAAGAAACTATTTTGCTACCAGTAAAGAATAATGGCAAAAAGTCACGGTCTAAACAGGCGCAATCTTTACAAAATCTACCTGGTTCAAAGCCCGTAAGATCAGTGCCTGTTAATAATTCAGCTGCTAATCAAGCGCCAGATTTAAACCAATTTAGACAAGAAGTTCTTGCTGCTGGGCCAAGTAAATTAACCGATGTTGTAAGAGCTTCTCCAGCTGTAATTAATGGTCAATTTGTGGGGTTTCGTATTCGCTCCGGTAAAAACCGCAAGCTCTTTAGACAATTAAATTTTCGTCCAAACGATATAGTCACCGAAATCAATGGGATAGTCTTAGACGACGCCAATAAAGGTATTCAGGTCTTGTCTGAACTAGAAAGCGCCACTAATCTATCAATCAAAGTGAAACGCGGTAATCAAGAAGTATTTATTGAGCATTCGTTTTAAATAGATACACAACTTCATAGTTAGTCGGTCCTAATACTAATGTTAATCAAAATATTAGCTTTACTCGTCTTCGTTACAGCATTAACTGCTTGTGACTATCAACCAGACTCAGTAGCGAACACCAAAAATAATAAGACAATGCTACAAGGGAAAACAATGGGGACAAGCTACCACATTGCTGTTGTTCATCCGAAAGATGCAGTCATAGACGAGAAAGTACTTCAAAAGAATATTGATGATTTATTAAAAAGCATCAATCAACAAGTATCAACATATATACCAAGCTCACAAATTAGCCAGTTTAATCAAACTTTCGATACAAATTGGATAAGGGTAAATGATGAGTTCTTCGAAATTGTTAAAGCGGCACAAACTATAAGCAAAATAAGCAATGGAAGCTTTGATATCAGCATCTCACCTTTGGTTGATTTATGGGGCTTTGGTGCAAAAAGCTATGATAAACCGCCTACTGATGATCAAATCCAAGAAGTAACAAATAGAATTGGCTTTCAACAACTTGAACTAAATGAAGAAAAAAACTCAATTAGAAAGAAAAAAGCAGATCTTCAAATTGACTTATCTGCAATAGCTAAAGGATTTGCAGTTGATAAAATCAGCCAATTACTGATAACAAAAGGTTTTAACAATCACCTTGTTGAGATTGGTGGAGAACTAAGAGTCAGTGGTAGCAATCAATCAGAAAAGAAATGGCGAATTGCAGTTGAACAACCTGACCTAACAACGTCTATCGCTAAACATGGCTTAGAAATTACTAATCGAGCGGTTGCAACATCAGGGGATTACCGTAATTATTTCGTTGATAAAGGCGAACGACGCTCACACATAATTGACCCAAAAACAGGCTATCCCATTAAGCATAAGCTCGCTTCTGTGACAGTTATTGATGATTCGACGATGATGGCAGATGCTTATGCAACTGCAATATTGGTTATGGGTGAGAAAAAAGGGAAGACCTTTGCAGAAGAAAATAATCTAGATGTATTAATGATTATTCGTTCTAGCGATGAAGGAAAAGATACGTTTGAATTTTGGAGCAGTTCTGATTTTTTCCGATGATGTGTTAAAACTATAAATAAGTAATCTAGCTCTCGATATCAATTACACCATTAAAATGACACCCCCCTACTTTTTATCAAAAAGTAGGGGGGTGTCATTAATAACAATAGAAAGTGTGTTTCACGCTTTTAAACAATAAACCTATTAATTAAGCGATTTTCTGATCCAACTCTCCACTAGCGTAACGTTGCTGCATCACTTCTAATGACATTGGTTTGATCTTTGCTGCATTACCAGCACAACCAAACGCTTCGTAACGTGCTTTACAAATTTCTTTCATTGCCTTTGTAGATTCTTTAAGGAATTTACGTGGATCAAAATTAGCTGGGCTATCGCAGAAATGCTTACGGATAGAGCCTGTTGAAGCCATTCGTAGATCAGTATCGATGTTGACTTTAGCAACACCATTTTTTAAGCCTTCCACGATTTCCGCAACAGGTACGCCATAGGTTTGCCCCATATCGCCGCCGTAATTGTTTATTATCGACAACCACTCTTGCGGTACTGATGATGAACCATGCATAACTAAATGTGTATTTGGTAGACGTTCGTGAATTTCTTTGATGCGATCAATTCTTAAAATATCGCCATCAGGCTCTTTAGTGAATTTATAAGCGCCGTGTGAAGTACCGATAGCGATTGCCAATGCATCAACATTCGTCGCTCTAACAAAGTCAGCAGCTTCTTCAACAGACGTTAACAACATTTCCATGTCTAGCTTACCTTCTGCGCCATGGCCGTCTTCTTCGCCCATTTCGCCTGTTTCTAGTGAACCTAAACAACCCAATTCACCTTCAACAGAAACACCGCCAGCGTGAGCCATTTTCACAACTTCGGCTGTTACTGCAACGTTATATTCAAAACTTGCTGGCGTTTTACAATCTGCTTCTAACGAACCATCCATCATTACCGAAGTAAAACCAGACTGAATCGAACGCAAACAAATCGCAGGTTCAGAGCCATGATCTTGATGCATAACGATTGGAATATGCGGATACATTTCATTCGCTGCAAGAATGAGATGGCGCAAGAAAGGCTCGCCCGCATAAGATCGTGCACCTGCAGAACCTTGTAAGATAACAGGAGAGTTAGTCTCATCTGCAGCTTGCATAATAGCTTGGACTTGCTCCATATTGTTTACGTTAAACGCTGGCATGCCATAACCGTTTTCAGCCGCATGATCCAACATTTGTCTCATTGAGATTAATGCCATGTTATTTCCTCATTTAATCAATTCTTTAAAATTTATTCGAAAGTAACTAATTTTTTTCTAACCCTGTTAGCCCTAACGAACGTGTTCGCCCACACGAATAACTTTCATCTGATTGGTACCGCCATCTGAGCCAGCACCCATTAAATCACCACGTGTAATTATTATTAAATCGTCTTTATTGACAACCTTATCATCGATCAAGCGCTCAACAACGATACTGTTAGCATGTCGTGAATTCGTTATTTTTTCACGTATCCAAACCGGATATACGCCACGATACATCGCTACTTTACGGCAGGTCTTTTCATTCGTTGTCATCGCATAGATTGGAATTCCTGAACTAATACGCGACATCCATAGCACGGTTGAACCAGACTCCGTTAAAGCACCTATGCCTTTAACGCCCATATGATTTGCAGCATACATGGTCGACATCGCGATGCCTTCATCAATACGATCAAAGTGCTTTCCGACACGATGTTTCGAAAACTTAGACCACGTTGATTTTTCTGCTTCTTCACAAATCGCAGACATTGCACTCACTACTTTTGCGGGGTGCCTACCAACAGCAGTCTCCCCCGATAACATGACTGCATCCGTACCATCCATCACTGCGTTTGCAACATCAAACACCTCTGCGCGTGTCGGTATGGTGTTATCGATCATTGTTTCCATCATTTGCGTAGCGGTAATAACGGCACAATTTCTAGCTCTCGCACGTTTGATTAATTTTTTCTGCATCAAAGGAAGATTAGCATCACCTATTTCGACGCCTAAGTCACCGCGTGCAACCATAATCACGTCAGACGCTAAGATAATCTCATCCAGTATCGGCTGAACGACTGCTTCGGCACGTTCTATTTTTGAAACAATCGCTGCATTACCACCTGCTTCGTGTAATAACGAGCGGGCTAAATTTAAATCTTCAGCATTTCGAGGGAAAGACACGGCTAAGAAATCTACCCCAATTTTTGCTGCTGTCTTAATATCTTCTTTATCTTTATCAGTGAGTGCTTCCGCTGATATACCACCGCCGCGTTTGTTTATACCTTTGTTATTTGAAAGAGTCCCGCCGACAGTAACGTTGGTGTGTATTTCATGGCCTTTTACCTGGCTGACTTGCAAAACTATTCTGCCATCATCTAATAAAAGTTCATCACCAGCTTCAACGTCACGAGGCAGGTCTTTATAAGCTATCCCTACTCTTTCTTGCGTGCCTGCATTTTGGTCTAAGCTTGAATCCAAGATAAATGTATCACCATCATTAATGATTACTTTATCGTTTTCAAAGCGTTCGATTCGGATTTTAGGGCCTTGTAAATCACCGAGAATAGCAACAATTTTGCCTAATCTTTCGGCTGCATCTCTTACCATTTGCGCACGTTTTACGTGATCTTCTGATTCTCCATGAGAAAAATTCATGCGAACAACATCTACGCCAGCAGCCAACATCTCTTCAATTGATTCTGGTGTGTCAGTTGCAGGACCCATAGTTGCTACTATTTTTGTTCTTCTCATGATTTTTATAAACTCAAATTATTTTGAAATAGATTAACTTACTTTATTTTTCTGTAGTGCTTTTAATTTATTGATTTCTTTGCTCGAGAGGATAGCGAGATAGAAAATATAAGGAATTTAAGCATTTTAATCCATCATATCTCTTATGCAAAAGTCTCTTCTTATTAATACTCAGTTTTTTGCGCGTTCTTCAAGCATAGCTACTACCGGTAATTTTTTTCCTTCAAGAAACTCTAGAAATGAACCGCCACCGGTAGAAATATAAGATACCTTATCTGCAATGCCGTACTTATCGACTGCCGCAAGCGTATCTCCACCACCTGCAACTGAAAAACCGTCTGATTCGGCAATTGCCATTGCGATTGTTTTAGTACCTTCACCGAACTGATCAAATTCGAAAACACCTACTGGACCATTCCAAACAATAGTACCCGCATTTCTAATCACCTCTGCTAGTTCTGCTGCTGATTTTGGTCCAATATCAAACACCATATCATCCGCACCCACTTGGTCAACATTCATCGTTGTGGCTGTCGCATTTTCTGCAAACTCCTTTGCGCAAACTACGTCTACAGGTACAGGGATGTCACCGCCATTTGCTTGGGCTGCTGCTTTAAGTGCTTTTGCTGTATCGACTAAATCTTCTTCGTAAAGTGATTTACCAACATTATGTCCTTCTGCCGCTATAAAGGTGTTTGCGATTCCACCACCAACAATCAATTGATCAACCACTTTTGAAAGTGACTCGAGTACAGTGAGCTTAGTCGACACTTTTGAGCCGCCCACTAATGCAACCATCGGACGAGCGGGATTATCTAATGCTTTACCTAGCGCCTCTAGTTCACCTGCTAATAACGGTCCTGCACAGGCTGTTGGCGCGAATTGGCCTGCACCATGAGTTGAAGCTTGCGCACGATGTGCTGTGCCAAAGGCATCCATAACATAGACATCACATAACGCAGCATATTGTTTTGAAAGACTCTCGTCGTTAGCTTTTTCGCCAGTATTGAAACGTACATTTTCTAAGAGAAAAACCTCACCATCAGCAACTTCTGGAGGATTATCAAGATAATCAGAAACTAATTTTACTTCACTATCTAATAAACTGCCTAAATGTGAAGCGACAGGAGCCAACGAAAACTCAGCTTCAGGTGTGCCTTCAGTAGGTCGGCCAAGGTGGGACATAATCATCACTTTCGCACCCGCCGCTTTAGCTGCTTCAATAGTAGGCAACGATGCGCGAATACGTTTATCTGACGTCACTTTTCCATCTTTAATGGGTACGTTTAAATCTTGTCGAATGAGTACACGTTTACCTGCAAGATCGAGATCTGTCATTTTGATTACTGGCATGGTGATTATCCTTTTACATTTTTATTGGCGAATTATATGTTGCTAATTACTTGAGTTTTATTCATTTTTTATTAAATAAACAATCTGGAGCACTATCGCTATTGTTCTTTGATAAAAAAGCATCAAAAAGTAGGGGGGTGTCATTTCAAATCATTTATTTAATAAATTTGCGAGTCATCGTTTAAACAATAACCCGTAAATTATTAAAGCTTTTATCTTTCTACAACTTAAGCTGCAACGTGCTCAACTAGACGTAACATATTGCACGTATAGCCATACTCATTATCATACCAAGAAACTAATTTAACGAAAGTATCGTCAAGAGCAATACCGGCGCCAGCATCAAAGATAGAAGATGCGCTGATACCACGGAAGTCAGATGAAACTACCATGTCTTCAGTGTATTGCAATGTACCTTTCATCGTTGTTTCAGATGCTTCTTTTACCTTTGCACAAATTTCTTCGTAAGTGGCAGGCTTATCTAGCTCACAAGTAAGGTCAACTACCGAAACATCAACCGACGGAATACGAAAAGCCATGCCTGTTAGTTTGCCATTTAGCTCAGGTAAAACCACACCGACTGCTTTTGCCGCACCTGTTGAAGATGGAATAATATTTTCAAATACCGAACGACCACTTCGCCAGTTTTTATTTGAAGGACCATCAACTACTCTTTGTGAAGCCGTTGCAGCATGAACTGTAGTCATCAAGCCTCGCTTAAGCCCCCAATTGTCATGAATTATTTTTGCGATTGGAGCCAAGCAGTTAGTCGTACAAGAAGCCGCAGAAACTATGTTCTGGCCTGCATATTCTTCATGGTTAACACCATAAACAAACATTGGCGTCGCGTCTTTAGACGGGGCTGATTGAACCACTTTTTGCGCGCCCGCATCGATATGTGCCTGACAGCTTTCTTCGGTTAAGAAGAAACCAGTACAGTCAAGAACAATGTCTGCACCAACGTCATCCCACTTCAGATCTGCCGGATTACGCTCAGCTGTGATGCGGATCTTTTTGCCATCAACAGTGAAAGAGGTATCATCAACGCCTTCAATCTCACCATCAAAACGGCCATGTGCAGTATCGTATTTAAGCATGTAAGCAAGATAATCGTTATCGAGTAGATCGTTGATACCAACGACCTCTAAATTAGGAAAGTCTTTTTTAATTGCACGGAAGACCATACGCCCGATACGCCCAAAACCATTAATTCCAACTTTTGTTGTCATGCGTTTCTCCTTAAAATAGGGTTAAAATGAGGTCGAGTTTGATTGACATCCTTGTTTAATCAAACTCAAAAATAACGAGTCTCACTCTAACAAAAGTAGAAGCATTTGAACTAATACTGACTTGTAACTTAGTTGTTCATTTATGCAAGTTCGTTAATCGCTTTAATCACATTCTCAACAGTAATACCGAAGTGCTCGAAAAGCTCTGGCGCAGGTGCTGACTCGCCAAAAGTAGTCATACCGATCACTTTCCCTTGCAAGCCAACGTACTTCCACCAGCCGTCCATAATCGCCGCTTCTACTGCTACGCGAGCGGTTACTGAGCTAGGTAAAACAGATTCTTTATACGCATCGCTTTGAGTTTCATAAGCATCGACCGAAGGCATTGAAACTACGCGTACTTTTTTATCAGAAGCCGCTGCTGCTTTTACTGCTAAATCAACTTCAGAACCTGTTGCAATAACAATCACATCTGGCGAGCCGTCAGTATCAACTAGGATGTACCCCCCTTTTTCGATATTGGCAATTTGCTTAGCATTGCGTTCTTGATGCGCTAGATTCTGGCGTGAGTAGATTAAGGTTGATGGACCCGTTTTACGTTCAATCGCGACCTTCCAAGAAACTGCTGTTTCAACTGCATCACAGGTTCTCCAAACAGCCATATTTGGAATCATGCGCAGTGTTGGAATTTGCTCTACCGCTTGGTGAGTTGGACCATCTTCACCCAAA
>CALFUP010000303.1 GCA_937929875.1 uncultured Cocleimonas sp.
AAAGCATCCAAAAAGTAGGGGGGGGTCATTTTATTGCTATAGATATATTATTCATCTAACTAATTATTTAAATAACGTCGATTTAAGGAAGTTTTATGATCAATGTCGCCATCGTAGGTGCAGCAGGACGCATGGGTAAAATTCTAATTGAGGCCTGTGTTGAAGCTGAAAACGCTCAACTTTCTGTCGCAACCGAGCATCCTGAAAGTTCTTTAATAGGTGCTGATGCTGGTGAAATAGCGGGTGTTGGAAAAAATGGCGTTCTAATTTCAGCTAGTTTAGATGATGCCGCGAATGACTTTGATGTGCTGATCGATTTCACTCGTCCTGAACCGACTCTGAAACACCTAGCTTGGTGTGTTGCTAATAACAAATCAATGATAATCGGTACGACCGGTTTTTCTGATGCTGAAAAAGCTGAAATTGATGCAGCTGGCGAGAAAGTATCTATCGTATTTGCCGCAAATTTCAGTATTGGTGTCACCCTGACGCTTAAACTACTAGAAATGGCTTCAAAGGTATTGGGTGATAGTGTCGATATCGAAATCATCGAAGCTCATCATCGTCATAAAATTGATGCCCCTTCTGGCACGGCTTTAAAGATGGGTGAAGTGATTGCAGATACGTTGGATCGTGATTTAGCCGAGCATGGTGTTTACTGTCGCGAAGGCGAAACAGGTGAGCGCAAACGCAAGGACATCGGCTTTCAAACTATACGCGCAGGCGATATCGTTGGCGAGCATACTGTAATGTTTGCTGATGTGGGTGAGCGAGTAGAAATAACTCATAAAGCATCAAGTCGTATGACATTTGCCAAAGGTGCAGTTCGTTCGGCTATTTGGGTGACCAAGCAAGCACCACACGTTTATGATATGCAGGATGTGCTAGAGCTTTAGTTTTTCAGCTGGTCTTCGTCTTAAACTATACTCGTCTTAAACATAAATGATTAAAAGAGCATAATATAATGGTGCAAAGTACACGTTGGTTTTGGTTAATTGCCTCAGTTATTTTTGTGGGCTTATTGTACTTATTAGCGCCCATTCTTTTGCCATTTGTAATGGGAGCTTTATTGGCGTATTTGGGTGATCCTATTGTAGATCGCTTAGAAAAATGGAAAATTTCGCGAACACTTTCTGTGGTCGTCGTTTTCTTTGTTATCTTGATGGTTATCATTCCCGTTGTACTAGTTTTGATCCCTTTGCTTGAATCTCAAATCAAATTATTGATAGCCAAAACACCAGGTTATATCGATTGGGTTATGGTTAATCTTGAGCCAACGTTGCAAGAAACCTTTGGCGTTAATATTCCTTCATTGGAAATAGAGCAACTTAAAAGTACCTTTAAAGAACAGTTTTCTAATGCCGGTGGTTTCTTTAAAGGTTTATTTAGCACGGTAAAACAATCTGGTTTTATTGTGGCTGGTTGGGCGGCAAATTTATTCTTAATTCCAGTGATTACTTTCTATCTCTTACGGGACTGGGATCGTTTGGTCGATTATATTCATGATTTATTACCTCGAGAAATTGAGCCAACAGTATCTATGCTTGCACAACAATCAGATGATGTGCTCGGTGCTTTTTTACGAGGGCAAATGTTGGTAATGCTGGCATTGGGTACGATTTATACGATTGGTCTTAAACTCGTAGGGCTAGAGTTTTCTTTATTAATAGGGATGCTCGCAGGAATTTTAAGTTTTATTCCTTATATGGGCTTAATTGTAGGTATTGTGGTCGCAGGAATCGCAGTGTTATTACAAACACAAGACCCTACTAATTTACTCTGGGTGGGAGCGGTATTTGTCATTGCTCAAATGATTGAAGGTACCGTGTTAACACCTCTGTTGGTCGGTGATCGTATTGGCTTACATCCCGTTGCAGTTATCTTCGCGGTATTAGCAGGTGGTCAGTTATTTGGATTTTTTGGTATTTTACTGGCCTTGCCTGTATTTGCAGTCATTGCGGTTGTCATGCGCTATTTACATAGAAGTTACAAGGATAGCGATTTATACGGGAGTCCCCTAGAGGCTCTTGCCGATCTGGATGATCTCGCTGATGATGTGCGTGAAAATGCGACAAAAAATCAGACTCAATAGTACTTCTAATTAATCCTTTTACCCAATGAAGCACTAATATAAATGTCATCGGAACAACTTGCACTTAATGTTCACCTGAAAGAAGGATTACGCTTTGAGTCTTTTTTCGTTGGTGATGGCAGTGCTCAATCGAATAACAATGCTGAACTATTTGCGATCCTGCAAAATTTTGTTAATTCATCTGAGCCGCAACAAAATATTGTTTGGGGGGAGAGTCTTTCGGGTAAAACCCATTTACTGCAAGCTTGCTGCGCTAAGCAAGCTGAAAATAACAACACGGTTAGTTACATACCCCTAAAAGTGTTAGGTATGTATGGTGCCGAAGTATTAAAAGGCTTAAGTAATTCCTCCTTAGTTGTTGTTGATGATGTTGATAGCATCATTGGTGATAAATATTGGGAGACCGCCTTATTTAATCTAATCAATCAAACCCGTGATAAACGACAACATTTATTATTAAGTTCACAAAAAAACCCACGACAACTTAATTGTCTCTTACCAGATTTGGCCTCACGACTTATTTGGGGAGGCAGTTATCAGCTTCTTATTTTAAGTGACACTGATAAAGCCAAAGCTTTAAAAGTTAGGGCTGGACAACGTGGATTCGATTTAAGTGACAGAGTTATCGATCACTTGTTTCGTCACTATCCTAGAGATATAGAATCTCTGATGACTATGTTGGATAAATTAGACAAAGAAAGTTTACGCCTGAAAACAAAAATAACAGTGCCATTTGTAAAGCAGGTGTTTTCAGGGTAACTAGCAATTTACAACTACTTGGCTTTTTCTAAGATCGCATAAGAAATAGTTGATAAGAACTTAATGGGCAATTGGATTAATTCTTTAGGGCCGTGTATTGCTTCAGCATCGAAGAATAAACTATCACCAGCCTTCATTGTATATTCATTGCCATCATGTTCGTAGCTTACAATACCTTCTAGAATATAGATGAATTCCAAGCCACTGTGCTGAAACTCTGGAAAGACATCGGTTTCTTCGCTCAATGTTATTAAATAAGGTTCTACGACAATATTATTACTGTTTCTGCTAGTGTGACCTAACAGCTGATATTGATGCCCGGCGCGTGAGCCACGTCTTTCTATTTCAATACCTTCTCCTGATTGCACAAAAACTGCTTCATGCTCTTGTTCAAAACGACTAAAAAAATCAGAGATTGGTATGCCCAACGCGCTTGATAATTGTTGGAGTGTAGATAGTGACGGTGAAGTCATGCCGTTTTCAATTTTCGACATCATTCCTATGGAGAGTTTTGATGCTTCAGCAAGTTCAGCAATCGTTAGACCTAATTTCTTGCGAAATAAGTGCACTTGTCGCCCAATAGCCAGTTCGAGTTTTTTTTCTTTTTTATTTCTAACAGAATGCGGGTTTTGACTTAAAATATTACTAGGAGTATTCAGTTTTATTCTAGACATTTGAATCCTAATTTACTCAGAGAGAAAAATTGCTACTTAAACAATAACTTAAAAATCAGAATATTCACAGCATGAATATTATTTTATTCTTGGTAAATATTTTATTTTTTTACTATACTCTAAAAGTAGTTAAAATTATACCAACAATAGAGAGGTCAAACCATGTGCGGAATAGTTGGATTGTTTATTAAGGACCCTTCCTTAAAACCAAAGCTCGGTAGTATGTTAAACGACATGCTAATTACAATGACTGATAGAGGCCCAGATAGCGCAGGTTTCGCAGTTTATAATGATGATGGCAGCAGTAATGCTAAATTAACCATTCAATCAGACAACGCTGCAGAAGATTTTGCTGGCCTTGATAAAGCACTTAGCGATGCTACTGGAACGGCTGTTTCTATGAAAGTAGTCGATACGCATGCTGTGCTTACCGTAGATGCATCTAAGCTTGCTGATGCTCGTAAAGCATTGAATGAAATCAATGAAAATATTCATGTTATGAGTGCTGGTGAGTCGATAGAAATATACAAAGAAGTTGGTCTTCCAGTAGATGTAGCAGAACGTTTTGGTCTTGATCAAATGTCAGGTAGTCATGGTATCGGTCATACTCGTATGGCGACAGAATCTAAAGTTACAACCAATGGTGCTCATCCATTCTCGACGGGTGTTGATCAATGTTTGGTTCATAATGGTTCGTTATCAAACCATAACAGTCTACGTCGTAAATTACGTCGTGAAGGCGTAACCATTGAGTCTGAGAACGATACTGAAGTAGGAGCAGCTTACGTCAGTCATCAAATGGAATTAGGAAGTACCTTAGGTGAAGCATTAGAAAGTAGCTTAGATGCGCTTGATGGTTTTTTTACTTTCGTTGTAGGCACTAAAGACGGTTTTGGTGTGGTACGTGACCCTATCGCTTGTAAACCTGCAGTAATGGCAGAAACGGATCAATATGTTGCTTTTGGTTCTGAATATCGCGCCCTGGTTAATCTCCCTGGTATTGAAGATGCAAAAGTTTGGGAGCCTGAGCCAGCCACTGTTTATTTTTGGAATCATAAATAATGAAAAGTATTGATCTAGAAGCGCAAGGGTTGCGCGAATTAAATATAACCCTACAGGCACAGTCAGAAAAAATTGAAGATGACTCGTGGGAAATTATCAATCCAAAAGGTAGTCATGCGTTAGCGGTTGGCTTAAATGCACCTATTGAAGTTGCTATAAATGGATCAACTGGCTATTACACAGCAGGTATGAACCAACAAGCAACCGTTCATGTTAAAGGTTCAGCAGGACCAGGTGTTGCTGAAAACATGATGTCAGGCAAAGTGCTTATTGATGGCGATGCCAGTCAATATGCGGGAGCAACAGGACAAGGTGGATTGCTTGTTATTAAAGGTAATGCTTCTTCACGTTGTGGTATCTCAATGAAAGGCATTAATATTGTTGTTGGTGGAAGTATCGGGCACATGGCTGCTTTTATGGGTCAATCTGGAAACCTAGTGGTTTGTGGTGATGCTGGTGATGCGTTGGGTGATAGTTGTTACGAGGCTCGCTTCTTTGTTCGAGGTTCAGTCAAGAGTTTAGGTGCTGATTGTGAGAAAAAAGAAATGCGACCAGAACATCTTGAAATTTTAAAAGAACTATTGGATGAAGCAGGTATGGATGCTAAACCAGAAGAGTTCACGCGTTACGGCTCTGCTCGTAATCTTTATAATTTTGACGTCGATAATGCTGGCGCATACTAGGGGATAACTATGAAACAACATGATAAAAACGGAATTCCACATACTACACCCCGCCAATCAGCGACATTCACTCAAGACGTAAATAGTGATATTCGACGTGCGGCAGCGACAGGTATTTATGATATTCGTGGTGGCGGTGCAAAACGTAAAGTTCCACATTTTGATGATTTATTATTTTTAGGTGCATCTATTTCTCGTTACCCTCTAGAAGGCTACAGAGAAAAATGTACGACAAATGTTACTTTGGGAACACGCTTTGCTGAAAACCCAATTGAATTAGATATACCAATTACTATCGCTGGAATGAGCTTTGGTGCGCTTTCAGGTCAAGCTAAAGAAGCTTTAGGTCGTGGTGCAAGTGCTGCAGGTACTTCAACGACTACTGGTGACGGTGGTATGACACCTGAAGAACGTGGTCATTCGAATAAATTAGTTTATCAGTACTTACCTTCACGTTACGGTATGAACCCTAATGATCTTCGTAAAGCTGATGCAATAGAAGTGGTTGTAGGGCAGGGCGCAAAGCCAGGTGGCGGCGGAATGTTATTAGGTCAAAAAATATCTGACCGTGTAGCACACATGCGTAATCTGCCTAAAGGTATCGATCAACGTTCTGCGTGTCGTCATCCTGATTGGACTGGACCTGATGATCTTGAAATTAAGATTCTAGAATTACGTGAGATCACTAACTGGAAAGTGCCAATTTACATAAAAGTAGCCGGTGCACGTCCTTATTACGACACGACTTTAGCGGTGAAAGCCGGTGCTGATGTTATCGTACTTGATGGTATGCAAGGTGGTACAGCTGCGACTCAAGACGTTTTTATCGAGCACGTTGGTCAGCCAACATTAGCGATTATACGTTCCGCGGTACAAGCCTTACAAGACATGGGCATGCATCGTAAAGTTCAATTAATCATCTCAGGTGGAATTCGCTCAGGCGCTGATGTGGCAAAAGCAATGGCACTTGGTGCTGATGCGGTTGCTATCGGAACAGCAGCGTTAATTGCATTAGGTGATAACGATCCTAAATGGGAAAGTGAGTATAACGACCTTGGAACAACTGCTGGTGCATATGATGATTGGCATGAAGGACAAGATCCTGCAGGTATCACTACGCAAGACCCTGAGTTAATGAAGCGTTTTGATCCTGTTGAAGGCGGTCGCCGCTTAAGAAATTACTTAAAAGTTATGACTTTAGAAGCGCAAACCATAGCTCGCGCGTGTGGTAAAAATAGTATGCATAACTTAGAGCCTGAAGATCTAGTATCGCTTACGGTAGAGGCGGCAGCTATGGCTGGTGTACCTCTTTCTGGTACTGATTGGATTCCAGGTCAGTTAAAGTACTAAATTAAAAAAGTATTAAATAATGGTTTAGGCAATTTGATAGTTCAAATTGTCTAAACACCATTATTAATAAGTCATTACTCATAAGTAATTATCAAACAAGAAGGAGAGATTTAGATGCCACAAGATTTAGCAAAATTTGCAAAAGATAATAACGTTAAGTATTTCATGATTTCATACACTGATTTATTTGGTGTGCAACGAGCCAAGCTGGTTCCTGCAGAAGCTATTGGGCCTATGCAAGAAGACGGAGCTGGTTTTGCGGGATTCGCAACGTATTTTGACCTTACTCCTGCACATCCGGATATGTTAGCTATCCCAGATGGTGACTCGGTTATTCAATTACCTTGGAAGCCAGAAATCGCCTGGGTAGCGGGTGATTGTGTTATGGAAGGAAAGCCTGTTGCGCAAGCTCCGCGTCAAGTTCTTAAAAGAGCAATCGAAAGAGCTGCAGAGCAAGATCTCTATGTTAAGACAGGTATCGAAGCAGAATTCTTCATCATTAAAGACGATGGTTTATCGATTTATGATGATGCCGATATCGCTAGCAAACCATGTTATGACCAGCAAGTTGTTATGCGTCGTGCGGATGTCATCATGGAAGTTTGTGACTATATGCTTCAATTAGGTTGGGAAGCGTACCAAAACGATCATGAGGATGCGAACGGTCAATATGAGATGAACTGGGCATTTGACGATGCTTTAGTTACTGCGGATAGACATTCATTCTTTAAATTCATGATGAGATCAGTTGCTGAAAAGCACGGCATGCGCGTTACTTTTATGCCTAAGCCATTTATGGGCTTAACGGGTAATGGTTGTCACGCACATGTCTCAATCTGGGATAAAGAAGGCAAAGTAAATACTTTCGCTGACGACAGTATGGAACTAAGTCTTTCTCAACAAGGTTTACATTTCCTTGGTGGTATCATGACCCATGCTTCTGCATTAGCTGCGATTACTAATCCAACAGTTAACTCATACAAGCGTATCAACGCGCCACGCACAATGTCTGGCGCAACATGGGCGCCGAATTCAGTTACTTGGACAGGTAATAACCGTACTCACATGGTACGTGTACCAGGTCCAGGACGTTTTGAATTCCGCTTAGCTGATGGTGCGGTTAACCCGTATCTATTACAAGCAGTTATCATTGTGGCTGGTTTGAATGGTTTAGATAATAAAGCTGATCCAGGTCCACGTCGTGATATGGATATGTACAAAGAAGGTCATACCATTACTGATGCACCTCTACTTCCTTTGAATATGTTAGATGCATTACGCGTATTTGATGAAGATACTGCACTAAAAGCAGCATTGGGTGAAGAGTTCTCAGCAGCATTCCTCAAGTTGAAAATGGATGAGTGGAATGATTATGCATCTCATCTAACGCAGTGGGAACGTGATAATACTCTTGATGTTTAGTAAACATTAAGATCCCAAAGCCTTATTTTTAACATACGTTAGAAATAAGGCTTTTTTTTTGCACGGTAGTTTTTAATCAATACTTACTTATTTGCCAGTAAAGAAGTGAATGTTAATCTCATAAAATGGGCAGTATTAGCTTATTTTTATTTTTATATTAGAGTTAGCGGCACTAAATACCCTTTAGCTTTGTTTAAATGAAGGTTGTTAAAGGTAGGTAATAATGATTTCACTGTAAAAAATGAGACCTTTTTAGCGATAAAAATGAAATATATGCTTATTCTGAATATTAATTTGAACTATTCATGACTTTATTTGACTAAGTATGCGTGTGGGGTATAATTCCGCACAGCTTGAAAGTAAGTTAACAATATTTATGCAACACCATCTCGAAGTTCCATCTGTTTAGATCCTCGTCCTGATATTCATAAAGTCTTAGCAACACCACTTCAGCAAAACCCGCCTTATTTATTTCATGTTGAAATAGAAGGGCACATTACTAAAATTGAATAATAGGAAAATATTATGTCTACAACTACTGGAACAGTAAAATGGTTTAACGAGTCTAAAGGATTCGGTTTCATCGAGCAAGAGTCAGGTCCTGACGTTTTTGCACATTTCTCAGCTATCACTGGTGACGGCTTTAAGACTCTTCAAGAAGGTCAAAAAGTTGAATTCACTGTTACTGAAGGCCAAAAAGGTCCTCAAGCAGAGAACATCGTTGCAATGTAATTTTTAATTACAGAACAATTTTGTAAAAAAGCGAGACTTCGGTCTCGCTTTTTTTATGTCTGAAATAAGCTCAGATACATTGATTTTGTAGATAGAGCAGAATGGTTAAAAATATCTAAGATTTATTTAGGAGCTAATATTGCTTGTTACAAACAAGCTTGACTAGATTACATAAAACTATCAAAAAGTAGGGGGGTGTCATTTTATACAATAGTGATATTCTCGATAGTCATATAATCTTGAAAAATTACCCTAAAGCCCATATCTTACAATTAGTGTTTGTGACAAAGGTGGCACAAACCATATTGAAATTAATAGGAGTTTCCATCCATGAATACCAAATCATTTTTAGACGAGTTACTGAAGACAGGTAAAGATTTAGCAGGTCAAGGGCAAGCAATTGCTGAAGAAAAACTCAAAATGCCAGCTGAAGGCGCCGAACGTGATGCGAAGATGGATGGCCTTAAAAAAGGCGCAATGGCGGCTGGTGTCCTGGCTTTATTATTAGGCACAAAAGGTGGGCGTAGACTTTCAGGTTCAGCACTTAAAGTCGGTAGTCTCGCGGCGATTGGTGGTATCGGTTACAAGGCCTATCAGAATTGGATGGCCGAAAAAAATGCGACGGAACAAGAATACAAAGATATGGCACAAGATATTGGCAAGGATAATGCTAGTGAAGGTACCTTAGTGAACTTTGATAAACTTGATGATAAGGAAACTGAGAATCGTAGCCAAATATTACTCAAAGCGATGATCGCTGCTGCTAAGGCAGACGGACACGTCAATAGCAAAGAAGTGATTGCGATAGAAGAACAAATTACTAAGTTAGGTTTAGGCGACGACACTGCTTCTTTAATTCAAGAAGAAATTGCTAAACCATTGGATGTGAAAGAAGTCGCTGCACTTGCGAATGATCAAGCAATGGCAGCTGAAATTTATTTAGTATCTGCCGTTATAAGTAATAGAGAAAACTCTATGGAGCGCGAATATTTAGAAAACTTAGCTACAGAAATGGGCTTGCCGAATGCTCTAGTGGCGCAGTTGCAAGCCGTAAAAGCTGAAGATATGGCTTCTTAAGTCCTTAAAAATTAAGAAGTTAGTAGAGTCATTTCTATCAGTAAATACCAGGAAATGATTATACCTCTGACCAGAACAGAGCAGAATTCTGCGAATAAGTAGGGGGGTGTCGTTTCTATCTATTGCTTAGATGAAATCACACCCCCTTACTTTTTAGCGTCAACTTAATCACAGGCAGATCGTCCACGTCCACGGCGATATTTTTTCCAAGACACCCAGCCTCCAATTCTTAAACCCAGCCAGCTTAACCAAGCTTGCACCGGATTGGCATGGTTTGAACCTGCCATTGCTACCTGACGCCAAATCCTATCTGCATGTGCTCGACTGATCTCTCCTTTGCAATATAGCCAATCGTGGACGACACCCGCAATATCAACTTTATCAAACCTAACAATCAGTCTTGCGTACCAAGGGTAGGAGCTGAAATCAGTGACAAAGCCTTCATTAACCGTATAACGAACATTATCGATCTCGATAGAATAGTCACGGTTCAATTGTCGATGCCCATCAGATAAACGTGTTGTTGATAAAGCTTTGTATTCATCAAAATTAATATTGATATTCATCATTAATTACCTCTTGCTTTATACCTGCCCAGACTAATCCTTTTTGTCCCTCGGTATATTAGCTTATTCCTCTATTGGGTATTTAGCTTACTCTCAATAACTCATTCCAGCGAGTGGTATAAGCAGGTGATAAATGCATTTGGTGCATTTGCCAGCGTCTTTCTGGTTCTCTAGCGCTACGTAATGTGGCAGGTCCAAAGCGTTGATTAATGCTATCCATAAGCTGCATTCTCTGGCGCGCAGCTTCGTCATAAACTGCTGGAGCAAACATCGGATATTGTTGGTTTTGCTCAGGAATTAAATCATTCAACATCAAACCTGCTTTATAGTAAGTGTAGCCGGGTTGATACAAGCGTTTTAAGCCCCAAGTGCCAGCACGAAGCAGGGTAGAAGTGTCTGCCGTATATTGACTGAGATTAATACTCAAAGAATTTGAGTGTTTGTGGTCCACATGACTTCCACTTGAGATAAACAAAGTCATGTTTTTAGTTAGGCTGTTTTGTCCACGGAGTTTTTCAGCTGCGCGACTAATATAACCAGCTAGAAAGCTATGCAAAGTATCGCAATCCGTTACTTTTGGCCGGAAACTCCGAGAAACTAAAATTTGTTTCCGTGCAGGTGTGTCCTCTAAAGTGATGCAGCTCTCTCCCGCAAGTTCCATGGCGGTACGTTGTAACACCACACTATAGCGTTTGCGTATCCAACTATGATTCGACAAAGCTAAGTCAGCCGCAGTGTTAATGCCATTATGTTGCAACTGTTCTGTCCAGCGTCTACCCACGCCCCACACATCGCCAATAGGGGTTTTCTTTAAATAAGGCATGGCTTCTTTTAAAGAGTTGAGGACCAAAACTCCTGCTAAATCGGGCTGTTTCTTGCCCGCTTTACCCGCCAATTTAGCTAAGGTTTTCGTCGGCGCAACCCCAATTGAAATCGGAATACCTGTCCATTGCTTGGTTCTGTGTTTCATCTGCAATGCATGGTTGCGTAACTTATTTGAGGGTACTTGGCTGATATACATAAAAGCTTCATCAATCGAATACACTTCGATATCTGCCTCAAAACTTTCTAATACCGTCATCACTCGCGCTGACATATCGCCGTACAGAGGGTAGTTACTAGAGAAAACCTGCACCCCATTTTTTTTGAAAAACCCTTTCCATTCAAACTCAGGCGCACCCATGGGAATACCAAGCGCTTTCGCTTCATTTGATCGAGCAATAATGCAGCCATCGTTATTGGATAAAACCACGATGGGAACTTGCTCTAGATCAGGACGGAACATGCGCTGGCAGGAAGCGTAGAAGTTGTTGCAGTCGGCGATGGCGTACATGCTTTTTTAAGCTCACCAAGAGCAAAAAAGTATATCGTTACGATTCCATAGGAAGCGTCGATGTTGGTTGTGGCGAAGTGAATTCATAAACAATCATTACACCTGATGAATCACTGATGTCACGACTCCCCATATGTGTAAATCGCCATCGACCTCAATATCTTTATATTCAGAATTCTCCGCTTTAAGAATCACTTTTCCGCCACGATTATATAAACGCTTAACCGTTACCTCGCCATTCAGAACGGCAATGACAATTTTGCCATGCTCAGCTTCTAATGATCGATCAACGATTAAGATGTCGTCGGGCTGAATGCCAGCATCGGTCATTGATCGACCTGAAACACGCACGAAGAACGTTGCCTCTTCGCGTTTCACCAGCAGATCATTCAAGTCGAGGTATTCCTCAACAAAATCATCGGCAGGCGAAGCAAAACCAGCAGGAACATTGCTACTGTATAAAGGCATGCGTAAACGTTTACCGACGGTGAGTGGTGCTAATGCATCGAGTTCTTTGCTACTGCGAAGTCGACTGAAGTCTTGTAGTAATTTATCGACGGGGTCTAATAAACTTAGGGGAATCCGAATCGGTTGGGTTGGCTCGCCGTAAGCATTACGGCCTTTGGGTCTGCCAGCGCCAGAGCGGGCGCCACCTTTTAGTGGAATTGGTTTTTTTTCTAGAGTCACAGGGTATTCTCTGATTAGTTTTGATTAGTGTACACTAATCAAAATGAGAATATCATTGTTTTTATTTAGGGTAACTGAAAAAAGTTACCTTAAAAAGTAGGGGGGTGTGCTTTATATACTGAATAAGAGCTAATCCGAGATAGTTTTATTCCTCAATCTCCCCGCCAACCGCTTTCATTACCATATTTTGGAAATGATGTACCGCATGTTCTGATAGTTCTGTTTTGCCTTTATCGACCATAAAACGTCCTTGGTTATAACCTTTTGATTTAAGGCCTTTTTGAACGCTTTCGCAGAGTGTAATGTCTTCCGGTTGCAATACATCGCGTTGATAATCCATTGCTTGTTTTAATTGTTCACTAGGTTGTTCAGTGGGAATAAACCAATCTTGAAATTCAACGGTGCCTTCCACGCCATTAGGATTCATCTGTAATACAGAAAGATTGGCTTCGCCTGGATAAATCCAAATGGTTAAATTTGGCCATAAAAACCAACCCGCATAACCAAAATCGACATCACCTTTTTCAAACTGAAAGGCCTTGTTATTAAGCGACTTTGGCGCATCTGAAATTTGTGCTGAATAGATACCTTTGGTTTCTGTGCGATAACTGTCCATATCAACCAAATCGACGAAATCATGATGGGCAACGTGACAGTGATAGCATTCAAGAAAGTTATCTATCATCACCTTCCAATTACAATCAACCTCGAAACGATCTCGTTGGGCAAACACTAGCTCATCGACTGTCGGGCAGTAAGTGCGAATCTCCTGTTCAAGATCGCCAGTTAGCTCTTTTAAAGATTGTGAATCAGGATCAAGGTTTACAAATACCAAACCACAAAACACTTCTAATTTGACTGACTTTAGAGTGAAGTCACATTTATTGAAGTCCTCTACATTTTGAGAGTTTCTCGCGACTTTTAACTTTCCATCTAAGGTGTATGACCAAGCATGATAAGGGCAAACAATGGTATTCGTTTTTCCTTCACCCGATAATAGTTCGTGACCGCGATGCAAGCACACATTGTAAAAGGCGTTTAACTCACCTGTTTTAGACTTGATGATAAATATATTTTGATCATGAATCTTAATCGTAATGTAATCGCCAGAATTTTTTAACTGGCTGATGTGCCCCGCATAGCACCAGTTATTGTAGAAAATAGCTTCCTTTTCAGTGTCATAAATATCACTGTCGGTATAGAAACGAGCAGGCATTGTGAAAGAACGCTCAGACTGAGCAGAAAAAGGCATGTCGCCAGGTTGTTTTTTAATGGGGTTTGTCATGACTAATATATCGCTAGTTAATATAACTAAAGAGTATTGGGTTAATTTTAATTATGCAAATTGTCATTTCTAGCTCTTTTGTATAATATTATCTAATGCAAGAATATAAGAGCCGCTTACCTAATTTAGATTCATTGATCACTTTCGATGCTGTTGCAAGACATCAGAGTTTTACCTTGGCTGCAAATGAGCTTTGTTTGACGCAGCCAGCAGTGAGTCAGAGAATCAAGTTACTTGAGCAAGAGATGGGAATACAGTTATTTGAGCGATTTCATAAGTCGATTCGGCTTTCAGCCCAAGGAAACGAATATCATAATAGTGTTGTTGTTGCTTTAAATCATCTTGTTGCTGCCAGCGAAGCGGTTAAAACAACGTCTAATAATTCAACTGTAAAAATCATGGCCGATATTGCTATGTCAAGTTGCTGGTTTGTACCTCAATTAACTCAGTTAAAAAATGAGTTTAATAATATTAGTTTTGATTTGATTTCCACCGATAATCCACAGCGCTATCTTGATCCTTCAATAGATATTTCGATTGTTCATGGTGAAGGAGAATGGCTCGGCTATAAAAGTGTTCTATTGTTTGAAGAGGAGGTCGTTCCAGTATGTTCGCAATCCTATTTGGATGAAAATGGTCCAATTAATACTATCGAAGATCTCGTGAGAACAAAGTTAATTGATTTGATTTACGAAAAATGGACTTGGATGAACTGGGCTATTTGGTTATCAGAATCCAATGCGCCTCATTATGATATCAATAGGGCTTTTCGTTCAAACTTATATGATGCAACGATACTTGCCGCAAAAAATGGTGTAGGTGTTGCACTTGGATGGCGATATCTAGTTGAGCCTGATTTGTTAGATGGTTCACTAATAATGCCGATAGCGGAGAGTGTAAAAACTTCAAATGGTTATTATCTACTTATTGATGAGAGAAGTCCGAATTTGGAGCAAATAGAACCTATTGCCGATTGGATTAGAAAGAAGTTTCAGAATCAAAAAATATTTAAGTAATTCGGTGCTGTGAATAATTATCCGAGGAGAGTTTGCATCCCATAAAGCATCGAATCAACCCACCGCAATCTATGTTTAGACTAAACTCAGCAATCAGAAAACCTTCAAAAAGTAGGGGGGTGTCATTTTATATACCTTTCAGGTATATCGGCTTCAATTAATTTAAAATGTGGTACTAACTATTCTGAATTAATTCACTAGTATGATTTCTAATGAAACAGATTAAGAGACCATTATGAATATTCCAATGTATCAAGTCGATGCCTTCAGTAGCAAAATCTTTGGAGGTAATCCTGCGGCTGTTTGTGTATTAGAAGAATGGCTGGGAGATGATATTTTACAAAATATTGCCGCCGAAAATAATCTTGCTGAGACGGCTTTCATTATTCAAACCAAAAACGGTTATGACCTCAGGTGGTTCACCCCCGCAGTTGAGATAGATTTGTGTGGACATGCGACTTTGGCTAGTGCTTATGTGGTGTTTGAGTTTTTACAAACTGATATTTCTCGGGTTGAATTTAATAGTATGAGTGGCACTTTGACGGTTGAGAAAACTGAATCAGGAAAGCTTAGTATGGATTTTCCTTCTCGGCAGGTGAAAGCTGGAGAGTCAAACGAACTCATTATTCAAGCTTTAGGTAAACCTCCGTTAGAAGTGTGGGAGTCTCAAGATTTGGTGCTGGTTTATGAAAGCGAAGATGATATCCGTTCTATTCAACCTGATATGGAAAAACTAAAGAAAATAACAGATTACTTTGCTGTGATTATTACAGCAAAGGGTGATGAGGTAGACTTTGTTTCTCGATTTTTTGCACCAAATGCAGGAATTCCAGAAGATCCGGTGACAGGCAGAGCGCATTGTGTGTTAACTCCCATGTGGGCTGAGAAACTCAATAAATCTCAGCTTCATGCTATTCAACTTTCACAACGTACAGGTGAGGTGTTTTGTGAGAATAAAGGTGATCGTGTAGTAATGATGGGTGATGCTAGTTTGTTTTTTAAAGGTGAAATATTCCTATGATAGAAATGAATTGATGAGATTTAGACTATCGTTTCATGCTGATCTTGATCTGGCAGGGTTGAATATTTACCTAGAGATTGAAATGTCATTAAAGAGATAAAATGACACCCCCCTACTTTTTGCTCGTTTTTCTAGCTGTTACGAGTGTTCTTTTAGTGCTATTTCAAAGCTTTCTCACTTGCAGCTTGACCGATACTGTAATCAGTTACGGTAAACTGCGGCAACTGCGATAATGATAGCGGTATTAATTACGGTATTAACTGCGGTATTAAAAAAGGGACAGGATTTCACAAAACGCTTAAATTCGCATAATTTAACATCAACCACTTGCTTCCTTCGTAATCAAAATTCACCTGAACTCTAGCTTGAGCGCCAGCACCTTCAACATCTGTAATCATTCCCTCGCCAAATTTAGCGTGTTCAACGCGTTGTCCGATCGACATGCCTGTCTCATTTGTTCGAGTCGCAGGGCGTGGTTTAACTTCACGTTCGTAATTGGATTGCCAAGTGTTCACTTTAGGACGAATTTCTTCTATTAAGTCTTCAGGGATTTCTTTAAGAAAACGTGACGGTACGCCATAGAGCGTATTTCCATATAATCGACGTTGTTCAGCATAACAAATCACTAATTGCGTTTCTGCTCGGGTAATGCCCACATAGCAAAGGCGGCGCTCTTCTTCGAGGCGACCTTCTTCCTCGACTGACATTTGATGTGGAAATAACCCTTCTTCTAGTCCGACTAAAAAAACAAGCGGAAATTCTAAGCCTTTGGCTGAGTGCAATGTCATGAGCTGCACGCAGTCGTCGCCTGCTTGGCCTTGTCCTTCGCCTGCTTCTAGAGATGCGTGTGCTAAGAACGCAGTGAGGAAATCCATGTCGGCATGTTCATCGTCGGGCTTGTAGGTGAAGCCTTGGGCAGCGGAGATTAGCTCGTTAAGGTTTTCGATACGTGCTTGTCCAGCATCGCCCTTTTCTTTTTTGAGATAATGTTCTTTTAGTTTTGAGGCTTCGATAACTTGCTCGACTTGTTCATCTAGCGGTAAGCCACTAATGTCGCTGGCAATATTGTCGATGAGTTCTACGAAACCATGAAGTGCGCCGCCAGCGCGTGCGGTAAAAACAGTTGTTTGGAGTAATGATAAAGTGGCTTGCCAGAGTGAGGTACTGGTATTGCGTGCATGTTCTCGGAGGATACCTACGGTTTTATCACCAATACCACGTGTGGGTTGATTGACGACGCGCTCGAATGAAGGATCATCATCTCGGTTTGAGCAAAGGCGTAAATAGGCTAGGGCGTCTTTGATTTCAGCACGCTCGAAGAAACGTTGTCCGCCATAAACTCGATAGGCGATGGAATTTTCATTGAGAATACTTTCGAACACGCGTGATTGAGCGTTGGAGCGATATAAAATCGCGATGTCTTTATGTGAATTGCCGTGGCTGACCCATTGTTGAATGCGAGAGGCTACATAAGTGCCTTCTTCTATTTCATTATAGGCGGCATATAAA
>CALFUP010000304.1 GCA_937929875.1 uncultured Cocleimonas sp.
ATGCGCAAAAAACCAGCCGATTGCTCAAAGGATTTATCGCCCATACGAGGGACTTTCTTTAGCATTTTTCGGTTCGTAAAACTGCCATTAGCATTTCTGAAATCGACAATGTTATTTGCTAGGGTTTCGTTTAGCCCAGACACTTGCTTTAACAATGGCATTGATGCGGTATTCAACTCAACCCCAACATCGTTTACACAATCTTCAATCACCGCTTCTAATGAGCTAGTGAGTTGATATTGATTCACATCGTGCTGGTACTGCCCGACACCGATTGATTTTGGCTCGATCTTAACTAACTCGGCTAAGGGATCTTGCAGACGTCTGGCGATTGAAACTGCACCACGAATAGTTACGTCTAAATCAGGGAATTCTTTTGCGGCAAACTCAGATGCGGAATACACCGAAGCACCTGCTTCATTGACCATCACTTTGGTGAGTCGTAAATCTGGGTACTGTTTGATGATATCGCCCGCTAACTTATCAGTTTCACGCGAGGCTGTGCCATTACCGACTGCAATTAATTCAGCACCATGTTTTTTGGCTAATGCGCCAATGGTTGAAATCGACTCATTCCATTGGTTTTTAGGTGCGTGCGGATAAATAGTACCTTGATCTAAATATTGACCCGTTGAGTCAATCACCGCTATTTTCACGCCGGTTCGGATACCTGGGTCTAAGCCTATTGTCACTTTTGCGCCAGCCGGTGCGGCGAGTAATAAGTCTTTTAAATTTAAAGAGAAAACTCGAATCGCTTCAGTTTCTGCTTGTTCGCGTAATTGGTTCATCAAATCGCCACTGATGTGCGTGTGCATTTTGATTTTCCATGTCCAGCTTGCTACTTGTAATAACCATGAGTCCGCAGGGCGTCCATTATCTGCAATATTCCAATGTGCTGCGATCATTCTTTCGCATGGGTGATCCATCGGTTGGATAAAACCGAACTCTCCCGGCGCTTCAACGTCTAAAGTCACATAAAGAGCTCCTTCATTTCGACCTCTAAACATGGCTAGTGCGCGGTGCGAAGGTACTTTTTTGAATGGCTCTTGGTAATCAAAATAATCGCTAAACTTAACGCCTTCTTGCTCTTTTCCTTTCACGACTTTAGCCATTACTTTGGCATTGTGTTCCATATATTCGCGGGTTCTAGCAAGCAGTGCTGCATCTTCACTAAAACGATCCATTAAAATATAACGTGCCCCTTCAAGTGCAGCTTTTACATCAAGGACAGGATTTTCTCCGTTTGTAGATAGGTACTTTTTTGCTTCAACTTCAGGGTCGAGGCTAGGTTTATTGTAAAGATTCTCAGCCAGCGGTAACAAGCCAGATTCTATAGCTATCGTGGCTTTAGTGCGGCGTTTTGGCTTGTAGGGTAAATACAAATCTTCCAAGCTGGTTTTTGTCTCGGCAGACTGAATTGACAGGCTTAAATCATCTGTGAGTTTACCTTGCTCATCGATGCTTTTGATAATTGCTTCGCGACGCTTTTCTAATTCGCGTAGATACTTTAAACGCTCTTCTAAGGTACGCAGTTGCGTATCATCCAAACCGCCTGTGACTTCTTTTCGATAACGTGAAATAAACGGCACTGTCGCGCCATCATCTAGCAATTCGATCGCTGCTTGTACTTGACTTTCTTTGGTGGCTTGTACCGTAGAGAGTTCTTTGGCAATAGTAGAAATGATACGTTGAAGAGTATTAGACATAGCGTTTTTAACTTAGTGAATGAAAAGAATACGATAATTTGGGTGCGAATAAAGGAGGTAAATAATTGGGGCAGAGTAACAGAAAAAAATGACACCCCCCACCTTTTTACTCCATGTATTTGCCATAATGATCTAAGTTAATTCATTAAGACTGACGATTTAGATTTTATATTTAGGGGAGAAAAAATAGGGGAATGTTTGAAACAAACTTTGCTATCTAGCTAATTGAGGTAGATAAATTTTATACCCCATAACGGTTAACTCGTTCATAAAGAAATCAACATCTTCTTTTTTTAGATCTCTGTGTTTTTCAAGAAAGTAACGTGTTGGTGTTCCTGATTTTTTGCCATGAAGAAGTCCCTTACGTAATACGAATGATTCACGAACAAAGTCTGCTGCTGATTTGTGACAACTACTACATTCAACTTCATATCGTGGTTTTGTGGTGGCTTGTGTGAGCAACATTGAATGAATCGCATCCGCCTTCATTTCAGAAAGATAATGGTTCGTTAAGAACTTTCGAAACGTGGTTTTATGCATTGGCCCTTGTAACTGGCCATCAACAACACTTAAATAATTACGTGCGATATCAGCCGAATTACCGTGACAGCTAGAACAAGTTTTATCCCAGATTTTTTGTGCATCTGGTCCAGTAGGTTTAACTTCATCAGCTGATACCTTTTTTGTAAATGCTACGGAGATTAGGGAGATCATCAATATTAACTTAATCACACTTTGGAGGTGTTTTCTCTTAAAGCTTAACGGCAATAAATGAACGTCGTAAGTGTGATTCATTAGTACCCCTATTAGATAGAAATATAAGTTTTAAAGATTAT
>CALFUP010000305.1 GCA_937929875.1 uncultured Cocleimonas sp.
CGAATATATTAAAGCGGGCGATGTGATGCAGGTGGTGTTATCGCAGCGGTTGAGTGTTCCTTTTAAAGCGGCACCGTTAGATTTATACCGTTGTTTACGTTCGTTTAATCCATCCCCTTATATGCATTTTATGAATCTCGACGAGTTTCATATTGTCGGTTCATCACCTGAAATTTTAGTGCGACTTGAAGACGGCGAGATTACCGTTAGACCTATCGCGGGCACCAGAAAACGCGGTCGTGATCCTGAGCATGACAAGAAGATGGAAGAGGACTTGTTAAACGACCCGAAAGAAGTCGCGGAACATGTAATGCTGATTGATCTAGGTAGAAACGATGCGGGCCGTGTTAGCCAAACAGGTACGGTAAAACTCACCAAAAACATGAGTATCGAACGTTACTCACACGTCATGCATATCGTGTCGAATGTGGTGGGTAAAATTAAACCTAAGATGACAGCAATGGACGTGTTACGCGCAACCTTCCCAGCGGGAACCGTGAGTGGCGCACCTAAAATACGCGCGATGGAAATTATCGACGAGCTAGAGCCGGTTAAACGCGGTGTGTATTCGGGTGCGATTGGCTATTTAGCGTGGAATGGCAATATGGATACGGCGATCGCGATTCGTACGGCGGTTGTTAAAGATGATACCCTGCATATTCAAGCGGGTGCTGGCGTCGTTTATGATTCCCAACCCGAATTGGAATGGATGGAAACCATGAACAAAGCGCGTGCAATATTTCAAGCGGTTAAACAAGCGGCTGCGGGCGTTGATGGCGTCTCTGGTAATGGAAGTGAACCGACACAACCGAAAGTGACTAGTTACATAGCCGCAGAAGAGGAGAAATAAGATGATTTTAATGATTGATAATTACGACTCCTTTACTTACAACTTGGTGCAATACTTAGGCGAACTAGGTGCTGACGTTAAAGTAGAACGAAACGATAAAATTAGCATAGCCGATATTGAAAAAATGGCGCCTGAGCAAATTATGGTTTCGCCTGGCCCTAAAACACCGTCTGATGCGGGTATTTCGCTGGATGTCATCGAGCATTTCAAAGGTAAAATTCCAATCTTTGGGGTATGTCTTGGGCATCAATCCATCGGCCAAGCGTTCGGTGGTGATGTGATTCGTGCAAAAAAGATCATGCACGGTAAAACCTCACCGGTTAAACATATCAACGAAGGCATTTTTGCGGGTTTGCCATCGCCTTTCACTGCCACTCGCTATCATTCTTTGGTGATTGATCAAAACACCTTGCCTGATTGTTTAGAGGTAACGGCGTGGACTGAAACTGAAGATGGCGAGATTGATGAAATTATGGGTGTGCGCCATAAAGAACTGGCTATTGAAGGCGTGCAATTTCATCCTGAATCAATTTTGACTGATCATGGTCATGATATGTTACGCAATTTTTTAAAGATGAAGCTTAGCTGATGTCGTCAAACAAACCTGACCCCTCTCTAAGAACAAATACACGTTCTAATCCAGACCAGCCTGCTTTGCTTCGTTCAAGATTATTAGCAATGACCTATGATGGTTTGATTATTCTTTTCTTAACCACCTTGATTGTTTTTATTATCGAGTTAGTGATCATCGGCGGAGATGTTCTTCCCAAAGATCATATATTGAATAAACTATTAAAACCCTTTTGGTTTGTACCCGGTTTTTTCTATTTAGCTTATTACTGGCGAAAGAATGGTCAAACACCCAGTATGAAAGTTTGGAAAATCAAATTAGTGAATCAACAAGGGGATTTAGTGAGTTGGCCACAAGCGTTAATTCGTTATGTCACAGCCATTATTGGCTTGGGTTTACTTTGGGCTTTATTCAATAAAAAACGCGCTTCTCTACAAGACCTGCTAAGTCAGACTTCACTCGTAAAAACAACAGAATAAGTCTATTTAGATCATTAACATGAAATCGATTGATGACAGTACTGATCAAGTAACGAAACCCCATTTGTATTGGGAACTCTGGTCAACCTTAGTATTGAGCCTATTGGTATTCTTAGTTTTTTCAGTGATTCAAACTGTTGCTTTAGTCGCCTATGTCTATGCCGTTGAACCACAAGCGATTCAAGCTATCACCGACCCAAATTCAGTCTCCACGTTTGAGCAGTTACTTAATAAATACATATTAAATGGCGATGCGATAGCGGTTGCCGAAATACCTGCTGCCATTATCGGTGTGCTGATGATTATTTGGTTTGCCTCAATGCGTAAACCATTAACGATTGACCAATATTTAGAGCTAAACAAACCCAGTCTTAAATCAATGCTAGTGTTTTTAGGCTTGATTATAGTTGCCATGATGTTGATGGAAGCTGTCAATTTTTGGCTAGATAGACCAACTCCAGAATTCATGATTCAGGTTTATGCAAATACGCAAAACCTGCCTTTATTATGGATTGCAGTATCTGTCGCCGCTCCATTTTTTGAAGAATTCTTGTTTAGAGGATTTTTGCTTGAAGGTATAGCTCGATCTAAAGTCGGTTTAATAGGCGCTATCATATTGACTTCTGCCGTATGGGCTATTATTCACATGCAATACGGCTGGTTCGAAATCATCAGTATCTTTTTTATTGGTATACTCTTATGTATTGCCAAAATCAAAAGTAAGTCGCTGTATGTGCCGATTGCGATGCACATGCTGATGAACTTAACGGCTAGTATTGGAATGGAACTAACTCAATAGTTCTGTTCACTAATAAAAAGTCGTATTTGGGCTATTTATTAGGAATAAAAAATCCTATAATTTTCACGAAGTTTTTATCAAAAATATCATGTCAGTTTTGAAATGCTATTTATCAAGACTTTAGCTATTTTAGTTATTAAAGATACTTGTATTGTTCGATGTATTGTTCATTGTAAGAAACCTTTTCTTTCTAAAATAATTAGTCACTAAAATCAGTTTTAAGAGAGCCCATCATGAGCGAAAGAGATTCAATAGATGTTGACGTAGTAATCGTTGGCGCAGGCCCAGCGGGATTATCAACCGCGATTCGATTGGCGCAACTAGCACAAGAAAATGATAAAGAAATCGCCATTACGGTGTTAGAAAAAGCGGCGGAAGTGGGCGCACATTCATTAGCGGGTGCCGTGTTAGAGTCTAGAGCTTTGGATGAATTGATTCCTGATTGGAAAGATAAAGGCGCTCCGATTAAAACAAAAGTGACTGAAGATCACTTCGTTTATCTTACAGAAAAGAAATCGGTACGCTTACCTACGCCTCCTTCGATGAATAATCATGGTGAAGAAAATCATATCGTCAGCTTAAGTCGTTTAACTAGCTGGTTAGGTGAGCAAGCTGAAGCAATGGGCATAGAAATCTATGCGGGCTTCGCTGCTGCAGAAGTGCTTGCTGATGAAAATAACAAAGTCGTTGGTGTTGCCACGGGTGAAACGGGCGTACTAAAAGACGGTACTCACGGCCCTGAATACGACCCAGGAATGGAATTACGGGCAAAACTGACTATCGTCGCTGAAGGCTGTCGTGGTTCGGTTAGTCGCGTATTAATCGATAAATACGACCTTGCTAAAGACTCAGCACCGCAAACTTACGGATTAGGCATTAAAGAAATTTGGGAAGTGACTCCTGAGCAACACTCAGAAGGCAAAACGCTACATTCAATCGGTTGGCCATTAAAGAGCGACACTTATGGTGGTTCGTTCTTGTATCACATGGAAAACAATCTAGTCGCAGTAGGTTTTGTGGTTGGCTTGGATTATTCAAACCCATATCTTAGCCCGTTTGAAGAATTCCAACGCTTTAAAACGCACCCTGATATCCGCGGCACGTTTGAAGGTGGTAAACGCGTTAGTTATGGCGCACGAGCGATTGTTGAAGGTGGCTTGCAGTCATTACCCAAACTAGATTTTCCTGGCGGCTTATTAGTTGGCGATGCGGCTGGCTTTTTGAATGTGGCTAAAATCAAGGGCATTCATACCGCAATGAAAAGCGGCATGTTGGCGGCAGAAGCTGCCTTTGAAGCGGTTAGCTCTGAAGATGAGAGCGCGGTTAATGCTGTATCTTATGATGCGGCATTCCGCAGCTCGTGGATGTTTGATGAATTAAATAAAATCAGAAATATCCGCCCTGCTTTCAGCAAAGGTTTGATATTCGGTTTAGCCAATGCAGGTTTAACTGCATACATTACCCGAGGCAAAGAACCTTGGACTATGACGCATCATGCTGATCATCTACAGCTTAAAAAGAAAGATAGTGTTGAAAAAATTGTTTACCCAGCACCGGATGGAAAACTCACCTTTGATCGTCTTTCATCTGTCTATTTATCCAACACCAATCACAACGAACACCAACCTATTCATTTGAAGTTAAAAAATCCTGCAGTAGCTATTGATACTAATCTAGCGCTGTACGATTCTCCAGAATCACGTTATTGCCCTGCGGCAGTCTACGAAATTGTGGAAGATGATACGGGTGCTCCTGCTATGCAGATTAATTCTCAAAACTGCGTTCATTGTAAAACTTGCGATATCAAAGATCCTACGCAAAATATTGTTTGGACCACTCCTGAAAGTGGCGGGCCCTTATATAGTGGAATGTAATTGTATATTGAAATGTAAAGGTATGGCGGGATGTAAGGGCGAGAGACAATCCTAATATAAAGGATTTAACTATGATGAATTAAAATGCACGGTTAAGACCGTGCATTTTTGTATGTAGCGAATAGCAAACGACACCCCCCTACTTTTTTACATGATTTTTACTTCTGAAGTTTTAAAATAGAATGTAAATGATACAAATAGCATCAAAAACTGGGGGGGTGTCATTTTCTTATTGAGTAGTTACAGTAACCGTAATAATGTCTTGATAAACACCCGCTTGCGGATTATTTCTAAAGTTACCTACAGTCTGAAATTTAATATTAGTTGCTTTTATATTACACGCTAGTGTTCTTTGACGATTGCGTTTACGGGTAATATTTTTTCCTTTCCATCTGAGACGATAGCTCGTTAGTTTTTGGTTTGAGACAAGATGCCGTAACCTGAAATTATTTTTAGTTGAAAATTCTACGTCACAATCTCCCACGCTATTGGATTCAAGTCCTAATTTACCGATGTTAACTCTTGGTCCACGTTTATTATTGCCCACTGGTTTTATTTCATCAACCGTATAAAATTTAGATGCATCTACAGCTGAACCTATGAAGTTCACATAATCAACGAGGGTTACCTCAATATTCATTTCACTCGAATCCTGAGCGGCATTCAATGTAAGCACTGAGGATAATAATAAAAAGGATACTGAGAATGTTAAAGCCAGTTTTTTCATTGTTTTTATTCTATTAACAGCCAAGCTTTTAGACTAATTTTTATAAATATTAGCTCACTGAAAATAATAAATTTCAAAGGGTAAATATGACTTTAACTGAATATACGCTGAAACTCGAATTTAACTGATTAACGGTGAATTGAGAGGAAGTGACTATTGGAGAAGCTGATTAGCCACTTGTAATAAACTTAGCTTTTTTATTTA
>CALFUP010000306.1 GCA_937929875.1 uncultured Cocleimonas sp.
AATGGTAATGGAAGTACAGATAATCAAAGTCTTTTATCACCGGTAAAATTTTCTTCTCGTGATGTGGCCTTTACTGAAATTACTGCAGCTCGTTCTCAAGGGAACTTGAAAAACTATACAATTGCCGTGGCAACAACAGGCGAATACAGTGCAAAATTTGGTGGATCTGTCGGGGCAACATTAGCCGCCATAACGACGTCAATAAATAGAGTTAACCAAGTGCTCGAAAGAGATTTAGGGATTCATCTTAGTTTAGCTGAAGATAATGATTTATTGATTAATACAGACGCATCCTCGGATCCCTTTACTGAAACTAAGTTATTAGATTTAGTCTTTCAAAATCAAGAATTCATCGATAATACGATTGGCAATGCCAATTATGATCTGGGTCACTTGTTTACTTCAAGCGGTGGTGGTCTAGCTGCAATCGCCAGCACGTGCAATAACGGAAATAAAGCTAAAGCAGCGTCTGGTATTACTAGTCCGCGCGGAGATAGTTTCGACTTAGATTTCGTGGCACATGAAATAGGGCATCAACTAGGTGCAACTCACACATTTAACAGTTTACAAGGCGCTTGTAGTACAGAGACAAGAACAGCCAGAACGGCTTTTGAGCCAGGTAGTGGTTCTTCTATTATGTCTTATGCAGGTTATTGTGGATTAGATAATATCCAATCAAATACTGATGCTATGTATCATATTGGTAGTATTAAACAAATAGCTCAGTATACAAATTCGGGAATAGGGAGTCGTTGTGGTGTTGTAACATCATCTCAAAATACACCACCTGAAACGAGTGCAGGTCGTGACTATACCATTCCAGCTCGCACACCTTTTGAGCTAACAGGCAGTGCTTCTGATGAAGACGGCGATTCCTTGCTATTTGCATGGGAGCAGTTAGATGCAGGAGATACCTCAACGGAAGCATCTGATAAGGGTAATAATGCATTATTTAGAGTACATTCACCAAATTCATCAAAAGCACGAAGCTTTCCACCTTTGGAAAATATCCTAAATCACCAGTCAGCTAAAGGAGAAACTCTACCAAGCTATAAGCGCAAACTTACAATGAGTTTTGTCGCTCAAGATAGTTTTAATGTGGCTCAAAGTGATGAAATGACTATCAATGTTGTGCGGACAGGAAGTCGCTTTGCTTTAAATTACCCTCGAGCACATTATACTCGTGGCAGTACCTATCCTGTTTATTGGAATGTGGCTAATACGGATAGTGCTCCTGTGAATTGTTCTACTGTAAATATCTCTCTGTCTCTTGATGGAGGGCAAAATTTTAATCACTCAGTTGCGAGCAATGTCCTCAATAATGGTGAAACTTTGATTACGATACCTGCTGACATTCCAACATCTGCTCAAGGTCGATTTAAAATAAAATGTTCTGATAATATTTTCTTTGCAATATCGCACCGAAATTTCTTTGTTACACAAAGTGATGATTCTGTATCGTTAGAGTATCCAAATGAAGACAAAGCAGAGGCTAACTTGGAAGATATTGCATTGAACGCAAGCACTAACCTAAGTAGCTCCAGTATAAATGATGCGTCTAATATCAATTTTGATAGTAGTAATAATTCTGGTGGAGGTACTTACGGCTCTATTACTTGTAGTTTGTTATTCTTACTTCTATTCATCCGAAAGCTATTAGGTCGTAGTCAAAATAATAAATTTGATTCTGAAGCTCGGTCTTTGCTGCAGTCACTTTAGCCTTTCATCATTGTTATTCTATAAAGATGAACTTTACTGTAAAATAGAGTCCTATATTAAAAACATATAAACAAATTACTTTGTAAAAATCAGTCTGTTTTGTTGTTCTAATGGGGTTTTGTGATAAAAATGACACCCCCCACTTTTTTCATACTATTACTGAAAAATAAAATAAAAATTAATTTTAAATAGGGTTTTCAATGAATTTAATTTCAGAGTGTTTACTTCGTCTCTTTCTGGCTTTTTCTTTGTTAATTAGCACTAGTGTCATTGCGGCTGATGGTTCTTTGCCAGCTGATGGTTCTTTACGCGCTGATGGCTCCTTAGTAAATCAATCAATGTGGAAGAGTCTAAGTGATCAGACTCAATTAAATATTGGTGTTGCTGGTAAGTCCACTAGTTCTGCGTTAACGGCTAGATTGCTTGAATTGGATGAGATTGGGTTTAAATCATTACTTATTCAAAGCAGTGCTAAAGCGGATGGTTCAGTCGCTTCAAAAATAATAAATAGCAACAGTGAGACCATAAATTTACCTATGCCTGATGGGTCTCAAATAGAAGTAAATATTACTCCTAGCAAAGTCATGACAGACGTTCTGTCACAACAGTTTCCAGATATTAAAACATGGAAAGTTACTGGTGTATCTCAGGACATAAGTGGAGTTATGGATTTTACACATCATGGTTTCCACGGAATGCTGCTAATGCCTGATGGAGATAGAGTTTTTATTCAACCTGATGAAGAGATTTTCGCTGATAAAGAACTATCAGCTCAAGGTCGATATATCTCTTTTAGTAAAAAGCAAAATAAGGCTAGTTTTAAAAGTGAATTTAGTTGTGGCACTCATGGTGACGCGATACTACCTAAAGCCGTTTCAGCTAAAGGCCTGGGAGTGTTAGAGCGATTGTCTGCAAGATCAGCACCTACGTTAATTACCTATCGCTTAGCGGTCGCCGCTACGGGTGAATTCACTCAAGCTAACGGTGGTTCTAAAGCTTCTGCTTTGAGTAGTATTGCTACGATAATTAATCGTGTAAATGAAATTTATGAGCGTGATTTAGGTATCGTTTTTAAATTGGTGGATGAGCAAAGTGACATTATTTATCTCAATCCAAATACAGATCCTTACAATAGTTCCAACATAGATTTAATTTTAAACCAAAATAATCAAAATTTGAGTAGTAACGGTGATCTTAGTAAAGATAAATATGATGTGGGGCATGTTTTTGGATCTGGAAATTTCAATGGCGGTTTAGCTTATGTTGGTGGTGTATGCGACGATGATTTTAAAGCGCTTGGCGGTACTGGTTTAACAAGGCCTTATGGTGATGCTTTTGCATTGGATTATGTAGCGCATGAATTAGGACATCAACTGGGAGGAAGTCATACTTTTAATAGCGCTTGTAATGGCGGAGGAGAACGAACAGCCTTAACTGCTGTAGAGCCAGGTAGTGGCACTACCATTATGGCTTATCCAGGAATTTGTGAGCCGAATAACCTTCAGAATAGTGTTGATCCGCAGTTTCATGTAGTAAGCATTGATCAAATAACTGCTGTAACACGTGATGGTGGTGGAGGTAATTGTGGTATTGATAGTACTTCGAATAATCAAAACCCGACCGTAAATGCAGGTGCTGATAAAACTATTCCGGCTAGAACACCTCTTGCTTTACGAGCTACTGGTGCTGATGCCGATAATGACAATTTAAGCTATGTATGGGAACAAACAGATGCAGGAGCAACATCGAATGTGAATGTTGATACTGGAAATAACGCATTGTTTCGTTCACGTCCCATCAGTAGCGATAATATAAGGTTTATACCGACTCTAAACGATTTATTCGCGCGTACAGTTACCCCTGGTGAAGTGCTTCCCGTAACTAATCGTGAAATCAATATGGCTGCAACGGTTCGTGATGGTAAAGGTGGTTTAGAATTTGATCGGGTGAAGTTTGATGTGTTTGATACCGGTGAACAATTCCGAGTCACTTCACACTCAAATAATCAAGTTGTTGGTTCTGGAGATGTTTTAGATGTTCGCTGGAATGTTGCGGGTACAAATGTCTCACCTATTTCTTGTACCAATGTAGACATTGGAATAGGAACGGCAAACGGCGAAGGCATCGATATTACGACCACAGCCAACAATGGGCGAGCTGAAGTTATAATCCCTAATAATGCTCCTGATATGAATGATGCAAGAATTATAGTGTCTTGTAGTAATAACGTTTTCTTCAATATTTCAGCTGGTCGATTGACTATTGGCGAAGGCGGACAAGCTACTGGAAGTAGTGGAGGTGGAGGTTCATTTGGCTTCTTTATAATGTTATTTGGATCATTGTTAGTTTGTTTCAGAAGATGTATTTCTTTAATCGATAGAGCTGAATCTAATGTCTAATCAAATCATGAATACCCGTACTATGATTAAAGTATTAGTGTTAAGTTCTTTTCTTATAACAATTCAAGCCTGCTCTAATCCACAAACTAATGAACAAAATTCAGTAACAAGAAGTCCTGCATCAAAAAAATTTGGAGATCGTTTCTCTTCCACAAAAATTAAACAGGAGCGAGAAAATTACTACGCACAGAAACGTTTTGAGTTAAAAAGAATAAGTCCTAAAGAAAAAGTACGTCAAGCACTCCAAGCTAATAATATCTATCTTATGGAAGTCTCTGCTGGAAGAGGAGGTGTTCGATCTATTCCAGGTTTAGCTAATTCAAACGTTCCACAAGTTAGCTGTAAAACAGTATCAGTCGAAGGTATGGGCGATGTTTTGTATGGTAAAAACCATATGCTTTACCGGCAAGAATTGTTGCAATATATGCAACAATTCAACTTACTAATGATGCCTCATTGTAAATAATTAGTTTACTGCTACTACAATAAATAGGACTTGATCAGAAGCTCTTTAGTTAAATCATATAATTCAGCTTAGATTCAGACAAACTGTACCCTCTGTTTAGCTAGGGTTCAGTTTCGTCATGCCATAATTTAACTCCCCTTTTGAAATATATAAGTATTCGATGTAA
>CALFUP010000307.1 GCA_937929875.1 uncultured Cocleimonas sp.
ATAAATGTTTAAACCCCTGCCCTGTTAATATCGACTTTGGCGAAGTAACGATACGTTTAAGGAATATCCTACGTGAGCGTAAACAAAAGAAAACCAATATCGTTACCTGGGCATCAATGGCTTTTTTGAATATCAAAGACCCAACAACCATTAAGTTGATGCGCGCCACAATGATTCAAACGGGATTTAAAGCGCAACGCTTAGGTCACACATTATTTAAGCGGTTTGGCCTCTTAAAAACCCAAGACAGACCGACCTCTACCACTGGCAATGCAGGTTTAACCGAACACGTAATACAGTTCGTAAAAAACCCATTACCTAAAAATGTACCGATGCGAACCACTCGCGCAAGCTTGGGGTTAGAAGACGATAAAATTATCCCGATTATTCGTAAAGCAAAACTAAATGACGAAGATCGTGGAGATTCAGTCTTTTATTTTCCTGGTTGTGGTTCAGAAAGATTATTCTCGCAAATTGGTATGGCAACAATAGCGATGCTCTATGAAACAGGTGCAACGACAGTTCTACCACCAGGTTATTTGTGCTGTGGCTATCCGCAAACCTCTAGTGGCGACATCGCTAAGGGCAATGAAATTAGCACTGAAAATCGCGTGCTGTTTCATCGTATCGCCCAAGCCTTAAGCTATCTTGAAATCAATACAGTCATCGTCTCCTGCGGCACTTGTATGGACCAGTTACTTAAGTATGAGTTTGAACGTATTTTCCCTGGATGTCGTTTACTAGATATCCACGAATATATGCTCGAAAAAGATGTGAAGCTCGAGGGAGTTGAAGGCACTAAATATGTTTATCATGACCCCTGTCACAGCCCTATTAAAAATTACGACCCAACCAAACTCACCTCAGAGTTAATGGGTCAAGACGTTGCATTATCTGATCGTTGTTGTGGAGAAGCCGGTACCTTTGCAGTAAGTAGACCTGATATCGCGAGTCAACTTCGCTTCAAAAAAGAAGAAAGTTTACGCGAAGGAATCGTCAAGCAAGTAGGAACAGATACAGCAGTCGATGGAAACGTAAAAATACTAACTAACTGCCCTGCTTGTGTTCAAGGTTTATCGCGTTATGCCGACAGTACGGGCATGGATACTGATTACATCGTAGTGGAAGTAATGAAACACAAGCATGGTGATAACTGGAATGCAGAATTTGTCGAGCGTGTCGCCAAAGGTGGAATAGAAAAAGTACTGCTTTAGAGAACGGCTAACATTATAACTACTGTAGCAAAGGTATTTTTAAAGTTAATCTCTCAATAGTCTCTGGCAGTTAAGTAACTTAACTGCTTTTGACTAGCTTTCCAACCGTCATACCCTGTACCAATATCGAGAATATTACAATCACGTAAGTAATCATCAACAAAGCTTCACGGTTTTGACCTTCCGGTAAGGTAAGTACCAAGGCAATTGAAATACCTCCTCGCAACCCTCCCCAAGTCAATATCCTTACTATTTTGGGTGTAAACGTTTGTCTCAATCTTAATATTGACACAGGTATTCCTACCGAAACAAAACGAATGGCTAAAACCGTTGGAATCATGACCAATCCAGCCCAAATATACTGAGGATTAAAAGTAAGAATAAGTACTTCTAGTCCAATCAATACAAACAATACAGCATTTAGAATTTCATCAATCAACTCCCAGAAATTATCAAGGTGATCTCGTGTTTTATCAGACATAGCTAGTTTTCTGCCGCCATTACCGATTAATAAACCCGCTACAACGATCGCGATTGGTCCTGATAAATGCAAGGCCATCGCCAAGGCATGACCGCCGAAAACTAATGCCAGTGTTAGTAGTATTTCTACTTGGTAGTTGTCTATAGTCGCCAGCATACGGTAGACAATATAACCCAGAATCAAGCCAAAAATTGCCCCACCAACGGCCTCTTGCAAAAACAAAGTGATAATACTCATGGCGGTCATTTCTTCATGTTCACCATGACCGCCTACACCTGCGATACTTAACAAAACAAGAAAAACTACTACTGCAACACCATCATTGAATAATGACTCGCCTGCTATTTTTGTCTCTAAAGACTTTGGAGCGCCAACTGTTTTTAAGATTCCTAAAACGGCAATAGGATCTGTTGGAGATATTAATGAGCCAAATAATAAACAATAAATAAAAGGAATATCTAGGCCGAACCAGCCAAATATATAATAAGAGGCATAGCCAACTAAGAATGTCGATGTCATTACACCCACACTGGCTAAAATAGCCACTACCCACTTCTGCTTTATTAACTCTTCTAAATGCACATGCAAAGCACCTGCAAATAATAAGGCACTTAACATACCCTGCATTAAGGTTTCATTAAAATCGATCCCTTTGAGTAATACAGTTGCTTGATCTTCGATTGGGAAGCCAAGTTTTCCCAATACAACAATACCGAGAGACATCAATAAGGCTATCGCAAGCAATCCTATTGTTTGAGGTACTTTAAGAAAACGGTAATTGATATAACTAAATATGGCCGCCAAAGAAATGAGAATGGCGATGGTATTGATAATGCTCATTAAAAGCCTTTTTATTGTGTTCTTGATTGTTAAAAATGACACCCCCCTACTTTTTAGCAGTTGTTAGGTAGCATTTTATAAATATTTAATGGTTATTTTTTTTGCAATTATAACCCCATTGCTCGTTTAATCACTTTATTCTTGACCATTGGTGTTTGATTGAAAAGATTCATGCCAAAGTTACGTACTGTTTTAACGGGGCTTGCCGAATGCCCGAATAACAAACGAAAGCCTTCCATCGCTCTCATCGTGATGACATTATCACCCCGACGCGCACGCTCGTAAGGTCTTAGTGTTTTTAAACGTCCACAGTCATTGGCGCTCGATAATTGATTTGCCAGCTCTACGGCATCTTTTATTCCTAGGTTTACACCTTGCCCCGCCAATGGATGAATCGTGTGAGCCGCATCACCAATTAAAGCAATGCGTTCTAAAACGTAAGGTGTCGCTTGTGATCCGCGTAAGGGAAATGCTGCCCGATCACTGACTTTAGTAATTTTTCCTAACTTATGATCAAAGGCCTCAGCCAATGCTTGTTTAAAATCTGTTTTATTTAAGGATAGATAATAGTCAGTTCGATCCGAAGGAAGCGTCCAGACTATCGAACAACTACCATCCGCTAAGGGTAAAAAGGCGAGTGGACCCGTCTTTTGAAAGCGTTGCCAAGCAGTATATTGATGATGATGTTCTGTTTTAACCGTTGCAACCAAACCACGTTGTGCATAATCATCGACCGTTACTTCGATACCGGCTAACTGTCTGACTACCGAATTTGCGCCATCAGCGCCTACGATCAAATCTGCGCTTAATTGCTCGCCATGGTCTAATATAACCTCAACACCATTGTCATCAACTTCGAATTTTTTTAATTTATTAGGCTGGTAGACCACAATATTATCTTCACTTGCCATCAGTTCGGCTAGTGCACTTTGAGTGACTGAATTCTCGATGATATGTCCTAAATCTGGCTCCCCTAAATCTGCGGCATCAAAACGTACTTTACCGTCACCTTCTGCATCCCAAACTTCCATTACCTCATAAGGCGATGCCCGCTTCGACAGCATTAAGTCCCACGCCTTAATTTTTTCGAAGGCCTTTTGAGAAGCGCGACTGATCGCCGAGACGCGTAAATCAAAAGGACCATCTGAATCAAACGGCATAATTTCAGCGGCCTCAATAACTGCAATTTTCCGACCACTTTGCGCAAGTAAACAAGCTAAAGTTGCACCAACCATTCCGCCGCCATTAATAATGACATCGTAATGAGTGGGTGTTTGCTTGCTATTACTAGAACTCATGTATTCACTCTTAGCGTTAAACCACGCGCTAAGCGTGATTGACGATATTTAATACCCATACTCTGCTGTGATATCCATTCTCGCATGGGTGAAATACGATCCACTGCCAACAAACCGCCAGCTCTTGTGTGACCGAGAGCGACATTATCATTAGAGAATAAGCGTACTAAAGAATCCGTATAACGAATCGTATTTTTCAAATCATCTGCGCGTAGCTCTTCATAAACCACCAATAATTCAGGGATACTTTTAATACCGTTTGGCAAATCAGTATTTGAAATTAAACCCGCCAGTAAATCTGCTAGCACTGCAACATCACGCAAAGCAAGGTTTAAGCCCTGACCCGCCACAGGATGAAGCGTATGCGAAGCATTACCAATGATCACTGTGCGATAAGCCGTATTTCTATCTGCAGTGACAAGCGATAAGGGGAATGTTGAACGTTTGCCCACCTTAGTAAACTTACCTAAACGAAAACCAAACGCTTGATCTAATGTATCTAAAAACTCTACGTCTTGCATCGCCATCACCGCATCAATATCAGCAGTACCGTTATCTGTGCGATGCGTCCAAACCAACGAGCTACGGTTTCCTGTCATGGGCAATAATGCAATAGGGCCATTTTCTGTAAAGCGCTCGTAAGCTTTGCCATTATGCGGCTTTTGCGTGGATACATTAGCAATTATGGCAGATTGATGATAATCAGAAACAGTCGTTTGAATACCTGATAGCTCACGTATTTGTGAATTCGTACCATCGGCAGCCACTAATAAACGAGTGTTTAAGTGTAGGGTATCTTGTCCTTTTTTTAATTCTAGACTAATCGATTTGTCGTCTGCTTTTTTAATATCAATAACATCAGCGGGAATGATTAAATCAATATTTGTATTTTCCAGTTTTTTATATAGTTGTCGCCCTAAGCGCTTACTTTCCACCAAATAACCTAAGGAAGGTACTTTCTCTTTTATTGCTGTTAAGCGTGTCGCACCAAAATGACCGCGGTCCGAGACATGAATTTCTTTTATTGGCGAGGTTTTCGGTTGTAATTCACTCCATAAGCCCATGCCTTTGAATATCAAGCTAGAACCATGGGATAAAGCGATTGAACGATCATCATAGGATGGCTGATCGACTTCGTTTTGATTTTCGGTATTCTCACTTACTGCACTTTTATCGTTAGTGCTTTTACCACTAGCACTATGATCAAACGCATCAACTACGCCTACTTTTAAATTATGTGGAGCTTCAGTCAAAGGCAATAAAGCGATAGCCAAACTCGCACCGACCATTCCGCCACCTACGATGATGACATCATAATATTGGTTTTTTGAGGTATTAGCGGCAGACACAACAAATAGAAAACATACAAAAAGTGAGGGGGTGTCTATTTTTAGAGACATGCGTTATGCAGAAACACATGTTAAGAAGCCTGACTCATATAGGTTTCAATATCATCAATCTCTTTGATTAAAGCGCCGGTGATCACTTCATTTCCCGTTTTGGTTATCACTACATCGTCTTCGATACGAATTCCGATATTCCACCACTTTTCATCTACATCATCACTAGGAGAAATATAAATACCTGGTTCGATAGTCAATGCCATTCCTGGCTCAAGTTCGCGCCATTCATTGCTAATTTTATAATCGCCAACATCATGTACATCCAAACCAAGCCAGTGACCTGTTTTGTGCATGTAAAACGGGAAGTATTTATTATCAGCAATAAGCGTTTCAACATCACCTGTTAAAATACCATTCGCGACCAAACCTTCTGTAATTACTCTCACTGACGCATTGTGCGGATCAATCCATGTATTACCTGGTTTTGCTTGCTCAATCGAAGCATATTGAGCGTCGAGTACGATTTGATAGATGATTCGTTGCTCATCACTGAACTTACCACCTACGGGAAATGTACGAGTAATATCACTCGCATAACCCTGATTTTCTGCGCCTGCATCAATTAGCAATAAGTCTTCGCCATTGAGCTTTTGGTTATTATCAATGTAATGCAAAATGCAGGCGTTTTCGCCACCGCCAACAATACTGGTATAAGCTGGCACCATGCCATTTTTTCTGAATTCGTGCATATATTCTGCATCAATCTCATATTCCATCATGCCGTCTTTAGTGACAGACATAGCACGTTCATGCGCTTTCACCGATACCGCAGCGGCATCTCGCATCAATTGTTGCTCAGCAGGTGATTTAAATAGTCGCATCTCATGCAAAAATACATCAAGCGAAACAAACTCATGCGGGGCCTGAGTGCCGTTACGCACTTTCGCACGCAGGCTGTTTACCCAAGAAATTACTTGCGAATCAAAGTCCTTATTATTTCCAACGCTATAATAAACCTTACTGCGATTCTCCATAATGCCCGGCAAAATATCATCGATATCCTCTATCGGAAAAGCATCATCGGCTTTGCAAGTTTCAACAGCCCCTTCCAAACCAGCCATGCGACCTGTCCACTGCTCAGTCTTTAAGTTTTTTTCTCGGCAAAATATAATATATTCACTTTCATCACGGCCAGGTACTAGCACC
>CALFUP010000308.1 GCA_937929875.1 uncultured Cocleimonas sp.
GAAGTCTCTCGGCTAGCTCTTAATGAGTCTAAAAGCACACCCCCCTACTTTTTTAGTATTTGAATTGAGAATACCTTTGAAAGATTTTAAAGATTAACTGCCGCTAAAATATTTTAGCTGTGGTTAAAAGTTAATGCATAATGACTAGCAATCTATACAAAAAAGTAAATAGGAGAAAGCCATGGCATGTCAGTATTTCGCACCCTGTGATCACGGAGCTGAAAGTTTCACCATTGATATACCCAAAGTTACATTTGGCCGTGGTGTGTTAACTGAAGTAGGCGAACGTGCCAAAGCCCTTTCCATGACTAATGTGGCGCTGTTTACCGATGTTGTTTTAGAAGATGGACCTTATGTTGCCAGCGTAAAAAAATCACTTAAGAGTGCTGGTATTAATTTCGTCGTTTTTTCTGATATTCGAATTGAACCGGATGATATTTGTGTTGATGACGCCGCTACATTTTTGAATAGTGCTTCCTTTGATGGCATGATTTCAGTAGGCGGCGGTTCAGTCATTGATACCGCAAAGGCCGCGATGGTTTGTGCGAAGTATCCTCGACCAGCACGTGACTACTTTGCGCCACCTGTAGGAGAAGGTATTCCAGTTCCTGGTCCTTTGTATCCTCATATTGCCTGTCCTACGACTGCAGGTACTGGTTCGGAATGTACATCGATTTCAGTATTACGAATCCGGGAATTAAACACCAAATTTGTATTCGCTAGCCCCTATATGTTGCCAGATGCAGCTCTGGTTGATCCTACTTGTTGCGATAGTCTTCCATCAAATGTGGTTGCCTCAACAGGCTTCGATTTACTCAGCCATGCTCTTGAATGCTACACCGCAAAAGCCTATACAAAATGGGGAGCCGTCGAAAACCCAAATGCTAGACCGTTAACTCAAGGAGCAAATCCTTGGAGTGATTTAGCCGCTGTCAAAGCATTGGAAATCGCTGGTGAATATTTAGTGCGAGGTGTGAACGATGCCAGCGATCAAGAAGCTAGAGATCAATTAATGTGGGGGGCGACCCTTGCTGGTATGGCGTTCGGTAATTCAGGTACACATTTACCACATGCATTATCTTATGGTGTTACGCATTTAATGAACGATATCACTACGGATGGCTATGCGGTTAAGACGCCATTTGTACCTCACGGTATTAGCGTAATAGTCACAGCACCGGCAACATTTAGATATACAGCTGAAGCTGCACCAGAAAGACATCTAGAAGCGGCACAATATCTTAATGCTGATACAAAAGGAGCGGTTGATATCGACTCAGGAGAAATACTAGCAACAAGACTGATTCAATTAATGCGTGACACTCATATTCCAAATGGTTTGCAAGGTGTGGGATTTAATGAAAATGACATTAATAGACTATCCGATTCTTCAATTCGCCAGACCCGAGCGATAGGTAATGCTCCTCGAGAAACTAACAGAATTGATATTGAGAACATTTATAAAAATGCGTTGAAATACTGGTAAATGCGGTTATTAGTGACACCCCCCTACTTTTTTAATCCTTAATTTTTAATCAGTGCTTAACTCTTAAAAACAGTATTGTTTTAAGATGATATAAATTTTCACATGGTTAGAATAAAATATATAACAAATTATTTTCATTAGTTTAATCAAAAATTAACATTAAAATGACAAACTAATGATTATAGAAAACAAAAATCTGATCTTATACTCCTGACTCTACTTATGATGGAGAATTTGGCAAATACTTCCCAACTTAGAATAAACAGAATTTTTACTCACACGTTTTTCTATAAGGAGAAAATAGTGATTACAAAAAAGCGACACGCGACAGGTTTAATTTTTTTAGCTTCAAGCATTTTTTTAGCATCGATTGCAATGGCGCAAACAACAGATGAATTGATTACAGAAGACTCTATTGAACTAGAAATAGTCGAAAGCAGTGGCTTTATAGAATGTATAACTAGCGACCAATATGATGCATTAAGCGAAGAGAAGAAAGTTAATCAGGAATTACCCCTGTGCAATGAAACTATTGTGACAGAAGTAACAACGGAAGAGCTCGCTGAAGAAACTAATCACGAAATATCCACTGAAGAGCAAGACATGGTTGAATCTCAATGTTTAACGTTAGCAGTTTATGATGCAATGACGCTTGATGAAAGAGCATCAGTTGAAATACCTATTTGTGATGAATAAGATGTTATGAGTGCCTATGAAAGTAGGCATTTTAATATACAAATACATGCAAAATAGAGTCTGTAAATAATTTTCTTACATCCACTTTTTTCTTTTAAAGAACCAAACTTGAAATGCCACAATCGCAATCAAAATAACACAAAAAATGGCAAATGAGCCTTTGTAGTCAGCACCGGGAATTCCGCCAACATTTATTCCCAACAGGCCTGTCAAAAAACCCAATGGTAGAAAAATAGCTGAGATTATTGATAACACGTACATGGTCCGATTCATTTTTTCTGAGAGTCGACTCAATAACTCTTCTTGAACAACTACTGCGCGTTCTCTAACAAGATCCAAGTCTTCAACGAATCTCGTCATACGATCTGCGTTTTCTCTAAGACGCATTCGATCCAACTCTGTTAGCCAATCTATTTTTTCGTTATGTAAACGCGTCACAGCCTCACGTTGAGGTGCAAGATAACGTCTGAGGCCAATAGCATGACGGCGTAGTTGAGCAATCTTGGGGCGAAGTTCATAAGACTCTTGCGTTAAGACCTGCTCTTCAAGGTCATCGGCTTCATCACTCAAATCTTCAATCCCATTCACCATTCCTTCAACTAGACTATCGGTAAATGATTCTACAAACTCGCCTGCAGTTCGCGGTCCTATACCATTTTCTATATCCTGACTCACGTCTATTGCGGTTTGTAAGATTCTTCTACGGGTACTTATAATGCGCTTGCCATCACTCCACAGTCGAACAGAAACCATGTCTTTGATTTCAGATTCTGGATGAGGGTTAATTCCGCGTAATGTCAGCAATAATCCACGACCACTTAACATACTACGAGGTCGGGTTTCCTCTGCTAACAATGCTTCAGCTGAAATTTCATCTAAACCACTTTCATTGAGCAACCAGTCTCGAACCTTCGGATGACTGTATTCAAGATGCATCCACAATACCCCTTGCTGAGGTTTCCATTGTTTTATTTCATCCCAATCAACAACGGCTCCACTGCCACTACCGTCTAGAACGTAGCCATACACTAAACCCGTTTCATCTATCATCTCTATTCCTAACTTATCTTTTAAAAGTCGTTGGAGCTTATTATAACCAGACTAATTTACTTATTAGTTAGAATAGTAAAAAAACAAGGTTCTGTTGAGCACCAGTACTGAACTAAGCCGATATTACTACATGTACACCCCCCTACTTTTTGTCATTTTTTTGTAATATCAAAATTTACTGCTAGGATATAAATACCATCAACGTTGAGAAAATCATTATGTCTTTATCAGAGAACCAAGATTCAAATAATACAAACTCAATTACCGACATTGCTTATCAACAACAACGTATTGATCTTGCGGCAGCTTTTCAAACGGCAGCTAAGTTGAATTTACACGAAGCTGTTGCGAATCATTTTTCGTTAATGGTTAACGAGACTGGTACTGAGTTTTTAATTAACCCCAATCAGCGTCATTTTTCATTAATTAAGGCGAGTGATATTTTATTGCTGGATGCAAATGATCCAACCACCATGGATAGACCTGATGCTCCTGACCCTACGGCTTGGGGACTTCATGGCAGTGTACATCGTCACATTCCTCACGCACGCTGCATCATGCATGTACATAGTCCATACGCTACGGCTTTAGCGTGTTTAGAAGATAATTCACTGCCACCACTCGATCAAAATTGTGCGATGTTTTATCAACGTTATGCGATTGATACGAACTATGGTGGTCTCGCTTTAGAAGCAGAAGGAGAGCGTTGTTCTCGATTACTTTCAGATCCCAAAATTAAAGTGCTGATTATGAGCAATCACGGCCTATTAGTATTAGGCGATAGCGTTGCAGATACTTTTAATCGTTTGTACTATTTTGAACGTGCTGCGATGACTTATATTCATGCGCTACAAACAGGTAAAAAGTTACGCATACTTAGTCATGAAATAGCAGAAAAAACAGCGCAAGAATTAGAACAATATAGTGGTCAAGCCACTCGTCATTTTAGCGATTTGAAAACAATACTCGATCGCGAAGGATCGGATTATAAAGATTAGTTTTGCCTAGATTTGGTTTTACTCAATAGCGACAGAAGGCTAGATCAAGTCATCTTGGCTAAGTAACTTGTAATTAGGTACGAACTACCCAAGTTGCACCGTATTTTTCTAGAATATTGACAGATTCGATATCACCCTGATGTATTGCATACTCTAACGGTGTCGAGCTATCGCTAGCTTTAGTATTAGCATCTGCACCTTGATCCAGCAGGTATTGAATGATGCTAGTATCTCCCGCGCGAACTGCACAGTTTAGGGCTGTTTCTTTATAATTATCTTTATATTCAATATCAGCATTATGTTTAACTAATAACTTAATGATATCCAAATTTCGATTTTTTATTGCAAAATGCAAGGGCGTTTGTCCCCTAATTAAATAGTTAACATCGTAGGAAGAGAGTAATAACACTTCTAAAGTATCGATCATCTTATGTTCAATTAGAGTAACAATCGTTAATTGTTGTTGTATTACGGTTAAATTATAAAATTTAACGACTATCTCTAAGCTACTTGAATGGGTATCTGCGATTGAAACAATCTCTTCAATTTTATCATAGAGAGTTATCTCAACATCATGATTTGAATTCGTCTTGGCTTTTGGAGGCTTGCTCGAAAAAGGCTTTAGTAATTTAAGGGTAGATGAAAGAGAGGGGAACTTCATAGTAGCTTTATTTTTATTATTAATTTATGAATGGGGATTACTTTTTTATGCTCTTATATTACTTCAAGGATGCTGAATGTTTAGTTAATAACTAAATATAATTAAAATGATAAAATACTATTATTATGATTTGAGGCACTAATTTCATTTAGTGCTGATTCTATAGCAAATGTTACTTATAATTTATAAAACACACTCTGTTAGTCGGGCATTCATAGAGATTTTTTCATGCTTCTGAGGCTCATATAGAGCCACAAAAGCACTGTTTATTTTTATTGTACGTTTATACCGCTACAACTTTATTAGCGCATGGGCCTTTTTGACCTTCACCAACTTCGTATTCTACTTCTTGGCCGTCTGCTAGTGTTGCGTAATCGCCGCCACTTTGAATTTCTGAATGATGAACGAAAAGATCTTTACTACCATCTTCTGGAGTAATAAAACCAAAACCTTTTGCCGCGTCGAACCACTTCACTGTACCTTTACTCATATTTAACTCTTTATATTAATTGGTCGCAGAAACCTGCTAGTACAGTATATGGGTTTAATTACACATAAACCTATTTTTCATAAAAATATTTTTAAATTACAGTTTCAAATTAAACCACTTAAAGTCACTTCTGATTTACTTCTATGTTATCTTGAAGCTTCAACTCCCTCCTCCGCACACTTCTGTCTACATGGCGCTTTTGCCACATTACATTGAAGCCGGACTACTTTTTATCATTTCGTTTGATTATCCGTAGGTATAACAACACTCTCAATGAGTACAGAGGCTTTCACGATTACATTAATTAAAAGAGACCTTTGCGCGAGAAACGTGACGGATTAAAAATAAAACCAGGAGTACAGATCATGAGTAAAGGACAAGACAGTAAAAAATCAGTCAAGAAAGTAGCCCTTTTAACACCAAAAGAAAAGAAAGCAGCGAAGGCTGAGAAAAAAGCAGCGAAAGGAAAAAATAACCGAATAGGTGAGTAAGTAACGATAAGACAGTTAAACAAACTGAGAAACAGGCCAAATAAGTGTTTCTCAGTTTAATTTATCAATCAGCAAACAGTTCTAAAATGACACCCCCCTACTTTTTGTTGCTTACTGGTCGTTCAAAAAATCTAAAAAATGATTCGATTAATCCAATTTTGTATTCGTTAGTAGCTTTTAGTGAAAACCCAGACATAGCTAGTCAGTTCGTAATGACCCAAAAGAATCAACAACAAGATTAATATACGGAAGCACGCAGTTTTTATGACTAGACGGTGATTCGGCACATCTAATTAACTCAACCTCAGCCCCTCTATTCAACATAGCATTAAGCGTACTTTCTGAGCTGATTATTGGCACTGTCTCGTCATCAGCTCCATGAAACAAGGTGATTGGCACTGACGGTTTCCAGTCAAATACATCATTTTGTCGATCATCTGTTAGAAAATTCTCAAGAAAGTCTCTTTCAAATTTAACATCTGCATCCGCTGGGATAAACGCAGCTTCAATAATGCTGATAATAGGATCGGCAAGAGAATCAGAGATACTAATTCTTGGTATTGTAAAGCCGAGTTTTTCAGAGACTAAAGCATTCAATCCTAAGCTCAAATTATACGGACCAGCGCCCATCACTGCAGTGACCAATTGAAGTCCTGCTTGCGGACTATCTTGGTACGCTTGTAAAGCAGCCATAGTAACGTAGCCGCCCTGTGAATAACCTGTCATGAACAGTTGGCCATTCGATTTAATACCCTCGAAATCAATCCATGATTTGGCAGCTTTAAGCATGTCTGTAACTGCATGAGCAGAGGGTAATTTCTGTAGATAAGGATGATCCTTCCCTACAGATGAACCAAAGCCAACATAGTCAGCAGAGAAAACAATATAACCTAATGAAGCTAAAGCAATTTCAATACTTTTTTCGCTAGGAGTTAATTGAAAACTAGGTGCTTCATCATTACTAAATGTAGTCGCATGTTGATAGCTAATGACTGGACTTGGGGTGGTTTTTTCAGGAATAGCAATCAAACCTGATACCTTGACTAAAGCATTCGCAGAATTAAAGGTCATGTATTCCAGCTTATAAGTACTTACTGCAAATTTAGCCGATATATTCTGACCACCTACGGCATTTATCGATTCTTGAATTTTCGGTATTGCGTTAACCGTTTTACGACTAATTGACTGAAAACCACCACGGTTCTGTTCGGTTGTTAGCTCTGATGGAGCGTCTTGTCCAGGCTCAGAATCCCCTCCTCCGCATGCTATTAAGGCAATACTAAAAGCGAATAAAAATGACAGTCTGATACTGATCAGGGAAATTTTTTTCTGAATGATACTATTCACAATTAATCCTTTTTTATAAGTAATAAAAACTCAATCTTTCTGAATAATACTATAAACAGATCCATAACAGTAATGACTAGCATTTGGCAAACCACTATCAGATAGCCATAAAAAATGACACCCCCCTACTTTTTAGTGGTTTTTAGAACCTGATTGATTATGAAAAGATTACATTCATAGAGACCTTTGCACGAGAGAATGGCGAGATAAAAAATAGCGTAATTTCAACTATTTTTCTTAAAATTGAGCTTAATAGCAGGGCTATTGAGTGAATTTTTAAGGAAAATAGGAGGAGTTTAAGCATTTTTAATGCTGTCATGTCTCTCATGCAAAGATCTCTTCATAGAACAAATTTTATTTGACAGACCCCTTTCTATAATAGGTTTCTAACAATTGTTGGGTAGAATTAGTTAAAAATTATAAAGCAAAAATCGTATACCAAACTCAATAGTAAAAGTATTTTGAGACTTTTAGTCAGTCTTTAATCAAGCACTTAACTTGTGATTTATATTTCTCTCTATTTTTCTATCTTTGTTTTATTATTTTTTCGACTTAGAATTTTCAGGTATCACAAATGAGCCATCCATTAGAATGACATAGCTTGTAAAGTGTTTATCCCTTGTTTTAACTTTATAATAATATATTTTTTTTGGGCAAGAGAGACTCTTATCACACTTAGTTTTTTTACTCTTCAAACCGATACTTCTGAAGTGAACTATATCAAATTCATTTTTATGCTTGTTACTCGCTAACTTAAGCGCTGACTCAAGACTTAATGGCGCTGAATCCTTACCATCCCAAACAGCTAAGGTCGGTATATCTTTTTTATTGATAACAAAGACATCACCCGTGTACACAGCCTCTAACAACAATTGATCCTCTCCAATATCAAGCGCATGACTATTCAATGACAATAGGAATACGATACAAAACACTATAAATCTAGAAACTAACTTCATTCTAACGTCCTTTTTTATACACTAAAAACAATGATACATTGGCATCAAGCTATCGCTAGTGATGTTTAATCTAAAATAAAAGCCTTATATTCATTTATCATCATTTCTTAAATCATTACTTTTGAAATCAATAATTTTTAAATCAACACTTTCCCCAAAAGGGTTTTTATCTACTTCAAAACCTATGAAACGATTTTTTATATTGAACAATGCCACTTTTGAAAAAAGACGCTTAACTAATGTACTCATTTCTAACTCCTTGTTAACTCATTTAATCCATTTATTAAAAAATAGTGTAAATCGGAGATCCAAAATAAATGGTGATGTATGTCACATTAATGTATTTCATTTCTATAAAATGACAATGAAGCAGATATTGAATTTTCATTTAGCTGATTACGAGAACACCACTTTGATACTTTTAATACCAATAAACGAATATTCAAACTCACCTATTTTTACGTAAATACTGAACTACTTAAGCAGCTTTAAGTACTAAACCATACACGTTCAATTTTTACGTATACTGAGCATTGACGCTTAATGGGTTTGAATAATCCAAACTAATATAAGGAAATAGAATTATGAACAAAAAATTTAAGTTTGCGGCTTTAGCTTTATCCGTGTCTCTATTAAGTGCCTGTGGAGGAGGAGGCAGTAGTTCGGCCGATACAGCTGATGATGAGTCACTTACGCCCTACACTATCTATGGCTCTCTACAAAACCAAGGCAGAACAGAATCTACCGCTGCTGGCTTTGATGGTGATATTTCAATCAGTATTGATGAGTTTAACGACCCCGAGTTTGAGCTTGTTAATGGTATCGCTTCGATGAACGTCGATAATGTACAAAGATCAGAAACTTATACTTTTAGCTGTCCAGATGGTTCTAATGGCAAGGTCACTTTTTTTGACAATTATGTAACGGGTGTTGAAGAAGTGACTGCTCGAGTCAATGGTCAAACAGTAGACTGTTCAACGTCCTATCCAACGGATTTCTTTCCTGCCACCATTGGATCATCTGCATCAATATCAGACTTGTTGTTTTTTTGGGAAGCATCAGACGCAGGTGAATATATATCGACCAATTGCCCCATAAATGATTCTGCAAGCAACCCGCTTAATCAAGACCTGGACCCAAACCCTTCTTTATGTGAAACAGCTTTCTTTTCTGACATCACAGTGACCGATGAGTTTGGGAATACACATTTAGTGAGTTTTGAGCGTGTCTCAATTCCTGATTAAAGTGCTTAATTTTGATTAAAGGAGAGGGACGTAATTTACGTCCCTCTCCTGTTTCTGCTAGGACTACTTTTTAGTCCTGTAAACATTATCCTATTTCTAATCATTCATATTTTTCCATTTTTATAGACATTCGAATACAAGCCTTTTATTCTTTGTTCTCCTCACCCTTTTTTGGCTCGCATCAAACAATGCATTAGCCTTTACTTATGGAAATTCAATATGACTATTAACAAAAGAGCTGCAGAAATGGCGGCAAGCGAATTAACTGAAAAGCCTTTAGCGCAGCCTACTGCCGAACCATTATCTGGCGATATTACTGTACGTGGGCAAGTATTCTTTCAAGACGAAGAACGCAAAATTACTTCAGGCACATGGGAGTGTGAACCAGGACAATCCCGTTGGGAATTTACAACTCGTGGAGAAGTCATCCATGTTTTAGCAGGACGTATGACGGTAGAAGAAGACGGTGGAGAAGCGGTAGAATTAAGCGCAGGTTCTGATGCAGTATTCCCTGTAGGTTGGAAGGGTGTATGGACAGTGCATGAAACACTAAGAAAGGTTTATGTAATTTACGGCGCATAAGCGTTTATTTATTAATAAATACATATTTCTACTTTTTACAAACAAATAAGCCAGACTATTTATTGTCTGGCTTATTTGTTTTACGAGCTCCATTATGATGATAGCCTTGAGTTAAAAGCGCCGAATGGTCTTTTTATCATATAGTTAATGAATGGAAATAAATTAACAAAATTATCGAAGAGTCAGCCCCGATTTTACTAAAAATGACACCCCCCCACTTTTTGTAATGGTGCTTTATTGGGCTGTACCAAATACTAGACCAGGCCATGGTTTTATTGCGGATATTAAAAAACATAAACGAGTCATCAGGACACAACAATCTTGCAGATGCTTAATTTCAAGTTATCTTTCTGATAAATCTGAGTTTAATCCAATGAATTCTTTCATTTGTTTCACAATCGCCTGATTTTTCTCAGATGCAAAAAACTGACTCCGTTCCTTACTCATGCTATACACATCAACATCGGTTTCTATAATAATTTGCGTTGAATTTCGCGATTCACTCATCAAACGTCCTGTTGGCAAAGAAATTTTCACATCTTTTATCTCACTGAGTTTTAATGTTGTTATCTGTTCAGAGCCAATCAATCGCCAGTGTTTAATTGATACTAAATTAGACGTCTTGTTAAACGTGGTGGTACTTATATTGGCCAGTTTAATCAATAAAAACAAAGGCATCCCAAGAATGATAATAACGCTATAGTTATTTAAGGGACCAGATATTACAGTGCTTGAAAAAATGATGCCTAATAATAAAAATACGACGGTAAATCCAAGTGGAATCCATGGGATATGCTTTACAATTAGTTGCTCTTTAGTTTCTGAAATAATTTTCATGCAGGTTAATCTTCCTTCAAAATAGATTGATTGGAATGTATTAAGAGCTACAGGCAATCATAATAACTTTATAATTCATTCACTTGTTTTAAGTCTAGCCTTTTGTTGCAGTAACGTGGTTAATTTAAAACCGTAACAACCAACAGAAAAAGAAACGCTTAATCACCGTGACAAAAGTTTAAAAACTAGCGGTACATGCACTGCTTACTGTGTATAAACACTCTAATTATGCAGAATCGGCATTCATTAGGAAATAAGTACCCCCCCCTACTTTTCTAGAGTATTTTTATATACCTAAGGACTTAATCTGGGAAACGACTTTATGTGAAAATACGGTTCTAATTCCTGCTTTGTACAGTTCAATTTAAACATTATTAAGTTATCGTATTTCGCTACATTAGTGCATTTGCTGTAAGTAGAAACGATAGAAAACAAACGTTAAATTAATTTTTTATTTCAACTTCTCGGTATTTTTACTATCGATCCAATCAAGTAGTACCGACCATTGCTCATGGTCTCTTACATTTCTACTTTTATTGAGTTCATGTATTCCTAAACCATTCTCATTTGCGAAAACATAGTTCTGCGCATCATCAAGACTCGCTACAAAAGGTATACCTAACCGATCTAAGAATTTCTGTAGCTTTCGATAAGACACAGTATTCGATTTAACTCTATTGGCGACAACACCAATATCACTAAATTTTAAACCAATTTCTTTTGCACCACCCTGAATCAATAACGTTTCAATAAAATGCGCACAAGCATGAATATCAATAGGTGAAGGTAAAACAGGTAACAACAACGTATCTGTATTTTTCAGCAAACTTTTTAGTGTACTCGTATCTAAACCTACACCTGCCGGTGAATCAACAATGCTGATTTGTGTATCTACAGGTGGTTGAAGTTTTTCACAATCTAGTGAAGTAATCGTTTTATGATGAGCGTTGATCCCATGAATAATTGGGCTTGCTTCATTTCGGCGATTCAACCAGTGCAAACTTGAGCCCTGAGGATCATGATCAGTCAAACAGGTCGCATTGCCCTGCTTGGCGTAATAAGCCGCTAAATTAGTCGCGATCGTGGTTTTACCACAACCTCCTTTGGAATTCATGACTGTGATTCTATGCATCTACTTCAATGGACTCGAATTTTTAATTAACTGACTAACTAGAGAGAGAAGATATTAGTTCAAATATTGAAAAACCAAGTATCTGTAAATCAACCTCTCATGAATTGAATTTATTAGTGTAGATTGAAACAGGCTGAATGCAATGTCATATTTTAAGCAATTATGAAATACATGATCACAAGCGAAGTAATCCACTTTACAATCGTATTACAACAGTTCACCTAATAAACTTAAGTTAGGCAATTTAACATTCGATGCCTCTTTGCAATCAGCACCATAACGACCTTGTTCATTTAACAGTAAATTGGCGTAACCGTGAACAATACTCCAAATTAACGCCTCAGCTTGTTCTCGTTTATCCTCACTCAAACCTTTCGCATCAAACACAGGATGAACAATTCCTGTTAATTGTTGATAAGCCTTAGCGCCACTTTCTAGCAAACTCGGATTATCATGATCCAGCGGTATTGACGAAAATATCAGTTCAAAAAGCTTAGGTTCTTTCAGTGCAAAATCAACATAAGCTTGGCAAACTTCTTGAAGTCTCACCTGAGGTTCTTCTGTAAGCACTTGTTGAAATCTAGTTTGTAACGCTAGCGTAAATTCATCATAAGCAATCACCGCCAATTCAGTCAGTAAGCCGCGTAATGATTTGAAATGATGCGTAGGTGCAGCGTGTGAGACACCCGCATGAGAGGCGCAAGCACGCAAGCTTAGGCCATGGATACCTTTTTCATTCAATACCGCTCGGGCAGACTGTAATAAAGCATTTGCCAAATCTCCATGATGATATTCGCCCATAGGTTCTACTTTTATTAAAAATTGAACGATGAGTATAAAAACTATTCTCAATCTTGACAACGTAAAGATTAAACGATAACGTATCTTTACACTGTAAAGTTAAAGGATTCAACATGACTCTTGAACAACTCTTCTCCTCTGCTAGCACTTTGGCAATGTTCGGCTGGGTAATTTTAATTTTTCTTCCGCGTCGCTGGGAATGGATGAATCGAGTACCTGCACTTTATATTCCTATTATTCTATCCCTTGTATATAGCTACTTAATTGCTCGCTACTTTTTCTCAGCAGAAGGGGGGTTCGACACTCTAGCTAATGTGCAACAACTGTTTACCTATCCTGAGGCGGCATTAGCGGGTTGGATACATTATTTAGCTTTTGATTTATTCATCGGTGGAATCATTGCCAAACAAGCCGATATGATTGGTTTATCGCGTTTCATCCAAGTTCCCATCTTATTACTGACTTTCATGTTTGGTCCTTTTGGATATTTACTGTTTGCGATTATAAAACCAGCAATGCAACGTTTTACATTAAAAGAATCTCAATACGATGGAAGAAAAAAGTCATGAAGTTATCTGCTTCCGCTTTTTATAATAAGCAACAGAATCACTTAAGCATTTGGTGGCAAGGCTCAATTTTTTTAATCGTGCTTCTCTCCTTCAATTTCTGTTTATATTTCATTGATCAACGCGTCTTAGCAGACGAACTGGTTTGGATAAAACCCATAAAATTTGAAATATCTATAATCGTCCACTTCATAACACTGGCTGTTTTAGCTTCATTACTCAGTCCTGAAAAACAATATAGCCTGTCATGGAGAAGTATGAGCTACTGGGTTGTTGCTGCAGGATTATTTGAAGTTCTGTATATATTCTTGCAAGCCGCACGAGGTCGAGAATCTCATTTCAACAATTCCACAACGATTGAATCAATCATGTACGGATTAATGGGAGTCGGCGCAGTCATATTAGTCGTAGGAAGTTTTTACTTAGGTTATTTGTTATATAGAGAATATCAACCCAAACGTAACAACATCTTGCTCCTCTCATCCTCTCTTGGCTTAACAATCGGATCGGTTCTGACCTTGATCATAGCGAGTTATCTATCATCTAGTGAGACAGGATACTCGATTACCGAAAACACCGAAAACGTCATGCGCCTGCCGATTTTTTCTTGGTACTTGAATGGAGAAGACCTTAGGGTTCCACACTTCTTTGCAACCCATATGATGCAGTTACTCCCCTTTTATGGACTGTGGCTCACGCGAAAAAACCTTTCATTTGCTGACTGCAAAAAAAGGATTCTTTGGAGCTGCGGTATTTATACGATATTGGTGCTATTGCTTTTTGCTATCGCTGTATTGTAAATGTCCACACTCAGATGACTGCCTTTTCCAAGTAACAAACGACGATTCTGTCGAGCACGTGTACAGAGCTTGGTCGAAGTATGTCGAGTACACCCCCCTATTTTTTGACTGTCTATTTATCTATGTTTATAGATCTACTCTAACTTCTATAACTTGGAATGCAAAAATTTAGTTTTCAAGCATTTGAGAGATTTTAATGAATTTTGGATGATCACGAATCAAGTCTAAATCAGAGTCATTTTCTATCCACTCTTTTGAAACATATCCAGCGCCTATGGCAAACTCAAAGTAATTGATAGCATCCTCAACATTACCCATCAATGCACTGATACAAGCAGCATTGTAATAAACAGACGGCTCATCCGGATCAATCGTTAGTGATTTTTGCATCCATTCGACAGCCTCTTGATTTTCACCTGCTCTAATAAGGACTTGCGCCCCTAGATACAAAGCCCTCGAATCACCAGGATTCAATTGCAGATGATTCTTTACCACCTCTATACATCGCTTAATTTCTTTCTCAAGTTTTTCCGATTCGTTTAAATCATCATAAGCCGAAACTAAAAATACAGACGACTCATAGTCATCAGGTCTTGTTTTTGATGCCGCTTCAAAAAAATGAACAGCCTTAGAAAATTTGCCTTGTGCGCGACTGGCGCGTGCATACTGATAATTTGCAACAAATAAATTAGGATTGATTTGTAGTGCTTTATCAAACTCCTTAGCTGCTTCCTCGTATTCACTATTCTGGGACAACGCTATTCCCCGAGATGAATGCGACTCTGCCAAATCAGGATCGAGTTGCAGAGCTTGTTGACTTAAATCGAGCGCTTTTTGTAGCGTCGACTTATTCCTCTCAAAATACATGTAATACTGCGCATAACTATCTGCAAGACCAGAATAAGCTAAAGCATAATCCTCATCTACCTCAATAGCCTGGGTAAACAATTGAATAGCGTAATTGGTGGTATTTCTGTGAATCCTATGCAAATAGGAGCGACCTTTGATGTAATAATCGTAGGCTCTAACATTTTGGGTTTTAGCCTTTTCTATTTTACGGCGATCCTTGGTACTTAACTCAATTTCCAATGATTCAACAATGCTTTTAGAAATCTCATTTTGAATCGCAAAAACATCCTCTAATTCACGATCATAACGATCTGACCATAGATGAAAACCATCTTTAACATTAATAAGCTGTGCTGTGATTCGTATTTGATTGCCTGCTTTTCTGACGCTACCCTCAACGATTGTCTCAACACTCAATCGTGAACCGATATCACGAATGTCTTGATTCTTATCTTTGTAGGCGAAACTGGATGTTCGCGCTACTACTCGAATACCTTTCAATTGCGTGAGGTCATTAAGAATATCCTCAGTAATACCATCGCAAAAATATTCCTGTTCAGGATCATTGCTCATGTTCACAAACGGAAGCACGGCAACAGAAGGCCTTGTGTCGTGTGGCTGGGTTTTTAAATGGGTTTGTAGATGATTTTGTAAGTGGATTTGTAAATGGTCTTGCGAGTAACCTTGCGAATATGTGTCTAGCCTTTCCTCGGGAAGACAAGTTTCACAAGCAGCCTTATATACTTTCATTGGCTGAACGATATTTTTAAATGATTTCTCGCCAATAAACTCAAGCTCAATACCTGTCTTATTTTTGACATCGTCGTAGACTGCACCAGAGATATTGATGCTGCCTTCATCAGCGAGATCTTGCAGTCTTGCAGCTACATTGACTCCATCTCCAAGAACATCATTATTTTCAAAAATGACTTCGCCTTGATGAATGCCAATACGCAGACCAATACCCGCTTCTTTGGCCTCTCTTTGGATTTCACAAGCACAACGAACAGCATCTGTAGGAGTAGAGAAACTAGCCAGAATTCCATCTCCCATTTCATTAAGCCATTCTCCGTCGTACTTATTGACAAGAGAACGATGAAAAGCCCGGTTCTGATCAAGCACTTTTATGGCATTATCTTCATCAATGCCCATAAGCGATGTAAAACCGACAATGTCGGTGAACATAATTGCAGCTAATTTACGAACTTTGGCCATAATGGTTTAATAACTAAATTAATACGATAATATGATTCACAATATAAACGTAACTTTTTGTTATGTAGATATATTGTTATGTCGATTAGTAATGGAATTACCAATATTTTGTTAAGATTAAAACTTGTTGAAAGTTCTTATTGAAAGCACATATTTAATTTCCTACACAATGATTATATATACAAAGCTCATAATTTGTTGCACAAACAACAAACAATGTTGATTATTCGAAAAACCATTTATAGCGGCCTCTCTTTCACATACCGAATCATTAGTTAATATTAAAGCGTTGATTTGATGGTAAAAAATCATAAATATTTTTTCAGCCCTTACATTATTAGAAAATACAGACAGAGTAATGCCAAGACCAAGTGCAGTAATTGACGTGATTTTAATAAAAAACTTTTCTCGATTTGATATTTCATTGCTCACTTACCAAGCTGATATATTTTTCTCATAAACCTCTAAAAAATTAAAAACACTCGGATTTAAAGGGCTCTAATTACGAAAATAAAAGATATCTCATATCTCGACTTTATAAGTTTTCTATCATAAATATATGGCAGTTGTGCAGCTTTGCTCTCGGCGCAGCTGAAGCATAACTAAAGTATGGCTTGGTATGTTTTACTATAATTAACCTAGATAGCTATACCTTGTTATTTATTTTTGACAGAAAATGAGAACTTAAGATATAACTTTCTTAAATTTGCTACATACTCATGTCACCCCACTTTGAGGAGGTTTAACTATGCGACAAATTTCTATCTACTTTTTTAAACTGGCCTTATTAACAAGCATCTGTCTTAATGTATATGCACAAGACAGTAGATCAAAGCTAATCAAAGCCATGCAATCAAAAGGTCATATCTTAATGATACGGCATGCCATCGCGCCGGGCTTTGGGGACCCTGACAACATAAAAATTGGAGATTGTAATACACAACGTAATTTGAACCATCAAGGCCGAAAACAATCTAGAGAAATCGGTTCTTGGATAAGCGATAATGGCATTAAACCGAGCGCTATATATTCGAGCCAATGGTGTCGATGTTTAGATACAGCTCGACTGCTTAATTTAGGTAAAGTGGAGGAACTAAAAGCACTGAACTCTTTCTTTCAAATGCCCCAAAATCGTGATGCTAATTTGAGTGCCTTAAAAGAATTTATGGTAAATCAAATACCAGATAACAATTTGATCATCATGGTCACACACAGCGTCACAATCTCTGCAATCTCGGGACAAAACGTAGCCTCAGGTAATGGCGTTTTGATAAAGCTAAATCAATCAGCACCTTATGAAATTATTGGAGTTGTTAACCCGAGTTTAATCAAATAGAGAGAATACTATATTTATATAGTTGCTCTATAAAATCAGTATGAGAATATTTCGAATTAAAATTTACTTCATTGATTGTTAGGTTGATTAAAAGACAACCCTGCACACCCCTAACTTTTTAGTCTTTGTTATTTTTACTTCGAGTCCAGTTATTTGCAATTTTATCATTTTGATTTCATTGTTAAACAAATGCACCCTACTTTATAGCAATCATATATTTTGTAAGAATCAACTAATGTATAGTGAACTTCTATTTATTTTATAGGGTTTGGTTCAATGAGGTTTTTATGCATAACAATTACATCCCTATTGATAAGTTTCTCAAACTCGATTGCAGGCGATTCTTCAAGAATTGCTGTTATCGATAGTACTACTCCTACAAAAGCTTTAATGGCAAAACCTGGCACTTATCTTGGTGAAACATTTACCTTTGAGGAAACACACTCAGGCGACGTAAAAGTACAAGTTGGTGTTTGGGAAGCAGGTATGGGAGAACTTACTCTTGAAAATTTTCCATTTACAGAATATGTATTGATGATCAGTGGAAGCGTCATTGTTACTGAAAAAGATGGGACATCGAATACATATAAAGCAGGAGACACCTTTGTTATCCCCAAAGGTTGGAGCGGAATCTGGGATGTACAAGAACGAATGAAAAAGCAAATAGTACGAATTGGCTCTGCTGATATTTAATATTTTTTATTGGGAATTATTTTGATGACACCCCCCACTTTTTGCGTGTTTTAAACGCGCATTATTTTTGTAAGGAAAAACAATGCAAATACGAGTGTTGAATTGAAAATACATGAATTTATTATTTTAATTATCGAAAGATATTGAGTAGTGTTGCTACCCAATTTACCAAGCTACTAACATCAATCATTGCGAATTATGGTTATATTAGATTTCACAAAATACGTGTAACCCAAGCTACTTATTTCGCTGCATTAAGACTCAATACTTTCTCCAGAAACAATTAAGCCAGACTATAGTCTGGCTTAATTGTTAATACTTTTTGGTAATAATAACTTCTGTTCTTAAGCAGGCAGATGAGGAATATTCAATCCTGTCATGTGGCGCATGACTTTCATTACCTGACTTGAATAGCCATATTCATTATCATACCAAACATACAATACGCATGAATTATCCTGAACAATCGTTGCTTCGGAATCGAACACACCAGGCTCTGCTGCTCCTACCATATCAGTAGATACTGCTTCAGTTGAGGTCGAATAGCTGATTTGCTCGCTAAGGTTTGAATCTAATGAGATCTTACGCACATGCTCATTAAGTTCTTCGCGAGTTGTTGCCTTTTCGAGGTTAAGATTGATCACAGCCATTGATACATTAGGTGTTGGTACACGAATTGCGTTACCTGTTAGTTTTCCTTCCAGTTCCGGTAGTGCTTTTGAAACCGCTTTTGCAGCACCCGTAGAGGTCAGTACCATATTCAATGGTGCGCTACGTCCACGACGTGGAGAAGGATGATAGTTATCAATCAAATTCTGGTCATTTGTATAAGAATGAATAGTCTCGACATGGCCATTCACTATACCGAACTCATCATTCATCACTTGAAGAATAGGCGTGATAGCGTTAGTAGTACATGACGCTGCGCAAACAATTGTATCATCCTCACTTATCATCGCTTCATTTACGCCATAAACGATATTTTCGATATCTTTACCAGGAGCAGTCAGTAAGACTTTCTTTGCACCTGGAGACAAATGTCTTGAAAGGCCTTCTCGATCTTTAAACATACCCGTGTTATCGACGATTAACGCATCATCGATATCGTAATCACGGTAATCAATATCTTCAGGCTTGTTTGCGTAGATCACCTTAATTAGCGTGCCGTTAGCAACAATCGAGCTATTTTCTTCATCAACAGTAATAGAACCGTTGAAAGGTCCGTGAACAGAGTCACGACGAAGTAGACTAGCACGTTTTTCAAGATCGCCATCGCGACCACCACGAACAACAACTGCGCGTAAACGTAGCTTATTATTAAGTGTAGTACGTTCAATTAACATGCGAGCTAGAATGCG
>CALFUP010000309.1 GCA_937929875.1 uncultured Cocleimonas sp.
AGTTTTCTAACTGACGCACATCTTCTAATAATTCATCCGCATATGCGGTGATTTTTAAGAACCATTGATCGATTTCACGTTGCTCAACTAGCGCTCCTGAGCGCCAACCACGTCCATCAACAACTTGTTCATTAGCTAAAACGGTGTTATCGATTGGGTCCCAGTTCACAGTGGCTTTTTTGCGATATACCAAGCCTTTTTCTAATAAACGAAGGAAAAACCATTGCTCCCAGCGATAGTAATCTGGTTTACAGGTTGCCAGCTCACGAGACCAGTCATAAGCAAAACCCATGGTTTTGAGCTGCGCTCCCATTTCGGCAACATTGCTATCCGTCCACGCTGCTGGTGGTACATTATTTTTGATAGCTGCATTTTCTGCGGGTAAACCAAACGCATCCCAACCCATGGGTTGCAGCACGTTCTTTCCTTGCATACGTTGAAAACGAGAAATCACATCACCGATGGTGTAATTTCGAACGTGGCCCATATGTAACTTGCCACTCGGATAAGGGAACATCGAGAGGCAGTAAAATTTTTCTTTATCGGGGTCTTCTGTAACTTCAAATAGTTTTTCTTTTTCCCACATTTCTTGCACTGCGGGTTCTATCGATTGATGGTTATATTGTTCTTGCATAGGAAAGTTGCGATACCAGAAATGCTAAGGGGACTTTTAAAAAGAAACCATGCTGGTGGCACAAAATAGTTAGGGGAATGAGAGGATACCGAGGATTTTATCAACTCGCTACTTTTTTTAGGACTAATTCTTATTAGTTAGGGAGTTTTAATGACACCCCCTACTTTTTGATGAATCATTTAATCAAAAAGTATCCACTTACAATCAAATATGAATCCAAGAGAACTAACTTAATCTTAAGTTAGTTCAGAGCATGTATTTCAAGTAGTTATTTCTATAAAGACCTTTGCATGAGAGAGATGACGGATTAAAGTGAGACTCTTGAAAAAGGTGAATGAAAGTTTAATTTTAAATATACAAGCAAATATCAGACTTTCCTGCAAATTCAAAGAATGAAGCCGCACCAGCAAAGTCTATATCCTCAATGAAATCTTTGTCAGCATCAAATCCAAATAAATCGACTGTCATCTGACAGGCAATGAGTTTCACTTCTGCTTCAACACAAAGTTCTCGTAATTCAGCAACAGAAGCAACACCATTATTAGCTATAGTCTTTTTCATTAAACTTGAAGCTAGTGCTTCATAGCCTGGTAAGTTTGATTGGATAATATTTGGAATATTCCAATTGATTCCACGAAACCATTTTGGACCAAAAGGGATTTTCATTGGCATGCCTGGATTTCCTAAAGGACTCACTTGTAAATTACCGACATCTTTCTTAAGTAATAGTAAACCGTAAAAAGTACAAAAAATTTGTACTTCATAGCCTAAAGCAGCTGCGGTCGAAGCTAATATCAATGGAGGGTAGACCCAGTCTAGAGTTCCTTTCGTTGCAATTATGGCGAGCTTTTTCTGTTCCATTTTAAAACCTACAAACTGGGTAATCCCCAAGAGTATAACAGTATATAATAATATACTGTTATACTCTTGGGGATTACCCAAATCAAAATTGCTGTAACAGACAATTCTGGAATACTACAATTAGGAGCTAATGAACGACGGCTTTCTATATCAAGTTATTTTGGATTAACTTCAGACTGTTACTCTTCAATTGCATGTTGAAGATGATGCCTACAAAAAAACTCTTGCATCATAGCGATTAGTTTTAAAATACGCTCATCACTAACACGATAGAAAACACGATTTGTGTCTTTTCAAGAAGCTAAAATATCCTTTTCCTCAATATAGCTAAATGTTGTCAAATAGCTTTGAGTAAATTCGATGCTACATCTGTACCCTAGCAATATGATTTATAATATATTGCTGTTTCAGCATTAGATAATTTAGGTAAAACAGTAAATTTTAACCATCAATGTAATGGTTAATTTTAAGCTGATTTAATTGCTAATATCCTTTTTGAAAGGCTCAAAAAGGTGGGGGGTGTCATTTATTTCATACTTATTAATATTCCTGATTAAATTAAATATCAGTCCCAAAAATTCCAATAAAATAAAATGAGCTAGTTACCTAGAACGGCCCCCTTATATTTTCTATAATAACCTTTCGACCATTAGCTGTAATGATCTGGTATCACGAAATTCATTAACTTCTAAACGATATAATAAATGTACTGCTCCGCCCTCTTCAGGCCAATCTGATATATCAACATTAAACGCAATCGCCGCAATCGTTCTGCTTTGATCTAAGGGTTTTAATATCAACTTGTAATGCTTCTCTTTTAATAAGTGTTTGTTCACAATAATAAATTCATTATTAAATACTGGTGCAGGAAAGTGTTGCCCCCACGGTGCAGCGTATCGCAACGCTTCTGCTTGATGTAATTCGAAATCGGTAGCGAGCAATTCACCATCACTGTAATGAAGCTCTTGAAAGGTATCGTCATTGGCTTGTTGTTTAACTACCTTACAAATAGCATCTTGAAATTGCTCTAATTGATTGAGTTTTAAAGTCAATCCTGCTGCCATCGCATGCCCACCAAACTTTTCTAGCAGGCCTTCATTTTGGCTAGCAACCGTATCTAAGACATCTCGGATATGAATGGTCGATATTGAACGAGAAGAACCTTTAATTTCTCGATATTGAATGTCACCTTCATAATCTTCCCCTTGTTCGTCAGCAGGTGCAAAAATGATGGTAGGTCGATTATATTTCTCGCGCACGCGAGCGGCTAAAATCCCAATAACGCCTTGATGCCAATTGTCCTTATATAGACAAATCACTTCAGGTAAATCACCTTGTAGTACCTCATCATCTAACTCATCCATAAGTATCAAAGCGTCGGCTTTCATTTCTTCTTCGATCGCACGTCGTTCGATATTTAAATCATCCAACGCAGATGCCATTTCCATTGCAGCGTTTAGATCTTTGCTTAATAAACATTCGATACCCAATGACATATCATCAAGTCGACCCGCTGCATTAAGGCGAGGGCCACACGTAAAGCCAAGATCAGTACTTACCGCGCTTTGTATACTACGTTTAGCAATACGAAATAATGCCTGTATGCCTGCACAGGCTTGACCACTGCGCATACGACGCAGACCTTGCTCTACTAGAATGCGATTATTGTGATCAAGAGGAACAACATCAGCCACTGTACCCAATGCAACTAGATCTAACAGTTTTGTAAGGTTTGGAGTGGTAAGTTGATTTTTCTCAAAATAATTCTGCTTTTGTAATGCTGTTTTTACCGCCAACATAAGGTAAAAAATAACACCAACACCGGCCAAATTTTTTGATGGAAACTCATCGCCTAGTTGGTTTGGGTTAATTATTGCATCAGCATCAGGTAGAGTTTTTGAGGGTAAATGATGATCAGTCACTATCACTTTACAGCCCTGTGCCTTAGCTTGTAAAACCCCCGCAACACTAGAAATGCCATTGTCGACGGTAATAATAATATCTGGTGAGTATTGAGCAGCCACCTTGACAATTTCTGGCGTTAAACCATAGCCATATTCAAATCGATTGGGGACTAAGTAATCTACTTTTCCTCTGTATCCCATTAACTCAAATGCTTTCAATGCAACCACTGTAGAGGTAGCACCATCGGCATCAAAGTCACCCACAATAAGAATATTGCTATTTGCTTTGAACGCCTCGACTATAATGTCAACCGCTGTTGCGATGCCTTTTAATTGCGAAATAGAATGAAGCTGCTTTAACTCACAACCTAATTCATCATTGGTATTGATACCACGCTTTGAGAATACACGG
>CALFUP010000310.1 GCA_937929875.1 uncultured Cocleimonas sp.
TTTTTAAAAATGGCAAATCTAATCCAAACCCTACGTTTCATCGTATTTATACGACCCTTTATTAATTTCGAGGTAGTATTGTATTTAGCCTCGTTAAATCGATGGCTTGGGCTTAGCTGGGCAATCTAATTAAAAAAGGGGATTTAATTGAATACGCAACTACATCAAGAAATTAATGCTTGTTTGGATGAGCTGAATAAAATCATTTTAGGTAAATCGCATCAAGTGCAATTAGCGCTTACGTCTATTCTTGCTAATGGTCATTTGTTAGTTGAAGACCTGCCTGGAATGGGTAAAACCACGCTTGCTCATGCTTTGTATAAGGTCTTAGGTTTAGATTATAACCGCGTGCAATTTACCAGTGACTTATTGCCCTCTGATTTATTGGGTGCATCGGTTTTTAATGCTCAAACCTCCTCTTTTAGTTTTCATAAAGGCCCTATTTTTAGTTCGATATTTTTGGCTGATGAATTGAATCGTGCCACTCCGAAAGCGCAAAGTGCTTTATTGGAGGCGATGGAAGAAGGACAAGTCAGTGTTGATGGTGAAACCTATCCATTACCTAAGCCGTTTTTTGTTATTGCTACGCAGAACCCACAAAGTCAGTCAGGCACCTTCCCTCTTCCTGAATCACAATTAGATCGTTTTATACTCAGAATTTCACTAGGATATCCAGATCCTGCGATTGAGCGTGAAATTCTCACCGGTAAAAAAGGTCGTGCGGCCTTGGGCGATATTAAACAAATTATAAGTAAAGAAAGCCTGCTTCAAATTCAACAATCGGTCGAAGAGATCAATGTATCCGATACCCTATTAGATTATGTGCAACGCTTGATTGCGCAAACACGTCAAGATGATTTATGTCACTTGGGTCTTTCTCCGCGTGGTGCTATTGCACTTGTTAAAAGTGCAAAATGCTGGGCATTAATTCAAGGCCGTGATCATGTATTACCAGAAGATGTTCAAGCCGTTTTTGTGGCTGCAGTAGGACATCGTGTCATCGGAAAATCAGAGACGCAAGGTGACCAATTAGCACGACATATACTGAATAGCGTTGATACCATTGGCAATAATGTTGCTGCTGTTGCGTAGTGAATAACATTTAATATTTGCAATGCAGAACGTAAAAGAAAATATCCTAAAGAAAGGCTTTAAATCTAAAACCACGAATTGGATAGACGAGCGTTTTCCGCTGAGTCGTCAGATCACCCTAAATTTAAAACGGATTTTTGTCTTCCCTACTGCAAGCAGTTTAGCGCTGCTGATTACCATTATTTTATTGTTTGTTATGGGTGTCAATTTTCAAAACTCACTAGCCTATGGTTTGAGCTTTTGGTTACTTGCGTTAATCGTTATTTCAATCTTTTTCACCTATCGCAACTTATCTGGCATTACGGTTAAAGCGATACAATCCCAAAATTGCTTTGCGGGTGAAAAAGCCGTTTTTGAACTAAGCCTAAGTTGCCCAAGCGAACAGAAAAAGTCAGCTATTTATGTAGGCTGGAAAGATCAAGATGTTGCTTTAGTCGATTTAAATAGTAGCAATTCAGCAACGATCAAATTATCTCATGCAACCACTAAACGCGGTCGTTTTAAAGCCGAGCGTTTGAATATCTTCACTCGTTATCCTGTCGGTTTAGTGATTGGCTGGTCCTACGCGCAATTGGATATGCACAGCATTGTTTATCCCGAGCCAATGTTGCAAGAAGATAGCAAAAACGGTCTTAGCATGGATGATGAAGCCGACCAAGGTTTAGAAATCGCACGCGGCACCACGGACTTTTCCGGAGTACGCAAATACCAAGCAGGCGACTCACCAAAACATATTCATTGGAGTGCGTACGCCAAAACAGGCAAAGTATTTAGTAAGACTTTTGTAGATTATGCGAGTCATGATTTATGGTTAGAATTCGACTCACTCACTTCAATTCAAGGTACCGAAACTAAACTATCGCATTTGTGTGCTTTGGTATTGCAATATCACCAAGAACAGCAGACCTATGGACTTAAACTCCCAGGAAAAACTATTCAACCGTCTAACGGTGATGCTCATAAAAATACCTGTTTGATGGCACTGGCACTTTATGGTGAAGACACCCAATCTGGTATTAAAAACCATGACAAAGGGATTGTGTAAAGTGTTTACCAAAGGCTTTCCACAAGACAGATTAATCACCTACTCAGGAATGTTATGGCTCTTGGCGGCGCAAATTGTGGTGATGCTGCCTTTGATGTTTTATCTACCTATCTGGCTTTTACCGGTGTTAATTTTCTCAGCACTTTGGCGTATTCGAGTGATGTTGGGCAAAGCCGAGCAACCAGGAATCGTCGTTAAAATCGTGCTTGGAATCGTCGGTATCGGTGCTTTAAAGTTGAGTGGATTGCCGTTAGTTTCATTGGAAACAACTGCTTCATTACTGATGCTCGGTTTTGCGTATAAGTCCCTTGAAGTCATCCAACGCCGCGATGGCATGGTTGTAATATTGACGGGCTTCGTCTTAATTGGTGTGTTGTTTCTATATTCACAATCGATGTTGATCACACTTTACAGTTTTATTTCAGTGATAGTGTTAACGGCTGCGATGATCGCGATTCAACAAAGCGGCAAACAAAAGTGTAATCACTCTGTTAGCAAAAGTAGCAATGGCCTAAAGTCAGGTATTTTTGGAAATTTGCGCTTAGCCTCAGGAATGCTATTACTGTGTTTACCCTTAATGGTTTTGTTCTTTCTATTTGCGCCGCGATTCCAACCTTTTTGGGTGGTACCTACGGCAGGTGGTCACGCAAAAACAGGGATCTCAGATAGCATGTCACCTGGCGATATCGCCAAATTAAGTCAATCAGATGAACTTGCCTTTAGTGTTAACTTTGAAGGCAAACGCCCCAAGCAAAGCGATTTATATTGGCGTGGCTTGGTATTACAACATTTTGATGGAAAAACATGGACACAAGAAGATCCAGAAACTCCACCAGAGTTATTAGGTAAACCAACCTCGTCTCAATTGAGAGCGCCCAAGGCACAAATACGCATTCAAGGTGAGGCAATAAATTACAGCATCATTTACCAAAAAACGGGGCAACCGTGGATGTTTGCTTTGAATCCTGTGATGGATATCAAAGGCCAAGCTTTCTATGGCCCTGATTTCAGAGTGGTAGCTAAAACAGACATTATCGAACCCGTATTAATTAAATTCAGTAGCTATCCCGATGCATTAAAAGAAGTAGATTTAGACCCTACGACGCGCCAAATTAACCTGCAATTACCTGAAAATGAGAACCCAAAAAGCCGCTTACTGGCCGAACAATTATTTGCCTCATCAGCCTCGAAACAAGAATATATTCAACGAGTAATGAATCGCTTTCGCGAGCAACAATATTTTTATACGTTGCGCCCACCTGCATTGGGAGACAAAGATACTATCGATGGTTTTCTAATCGATAGCCAAAAAGGTTTTTGTGCGCATTATGCCGGTAGTTTTGTCTTTATGATGCGTGCAATGGGTATTCCCGCGCGTGTCGTTAGCGGCTATCAAGGAGGCGAATGGAATGAAAAAGGTCAGTTTTTAGCGGTACATCAATTCGATGCGCATGCTTGGACAGAGGTGTGGTTAGAGGATAAAGGCTGGCAGCGTTTTGACCCTACTTCGATGGTCGCGCCACAACGAATCGAACAAAATCTTCAAGCAGCCATGCAAAAAGAAGGAAGTTTTTTAGAAGGTAAAATGCTGTCTTTAAACAAGATGAAATGGCTGAATGGATTACGCCAACAATTTGACTCATTACAATATGGTTGGCAGCGTTTTGTATTGAATTTTGATAGTGATACCCAACAAAACTTCCTTAAAAAAGCCTTTGGTGAAATGAGTATTCAAAAAACCATGATGATAGTCGGTGGTTTTTTTGGAGCCATTATCCTGCTATGGATCGGCTTTTTGGGTTTAGCTAACAAACGTAAAACCGAAGCGCCAGAACATCTTTTGTACCGTCGCTTTTGTGATTTACTTGCAAAAAAAGGAATCGATAAAGAACCAGCGCAAACACCAGAAGCTTTCAGCCTGTTGGCTGCTGCACAATTACCTGATTTGGCATTGGCGATTAAAGATTTCACTAACAGTTATTCAACGCTTTGCTACAACCCTGCCGCTAAAGCTGAATCACATATTTATATAGATAAGATGAAATCGGTTTTAAAACAAATTAAGTAGCGAATTTCAGCAGTCATATTAAATGATCAAGATATTTGATTAACTGAAATGACAGTTCTGTTGAACCTGTCGAATGACGTGTATTGAACGTAGTCTAAATGCTTGTAATGAGCGTAGTCGAATCGGTTGCTGAGCCTGTCGAAGCACACCCCCCTACTTTTTGTGCATTTTTGGGGATGAATTTTTTCGAGAGAACGCTGAAAACATCTGCCTATTACTGCCTATTACTGTCTATTCATCGGAAGAAAAAGCGATATCAAAATTAACAGTAAGCTGAACTTCAGTCATGATGAAAAGTGATGTTCAATTTATGAAATATTAACCACTTTTTGACTGTTTTTATAAATCGGATAAAGCACCTCTTCTTCTCTGCTTATTCGATTTAACAGTAATGGTTCTATTTGTTGTAGCTCTTCAATAAATAAATCTACATTATTTTCGTTCACTGGAATAAAAGCACTCTGTGTTAAAAAGGTAGATATTGAGATTGAAATATCTTTCATTTCTGAAGAAAAATTGGAGACCACTCTCTGCTCTAATTGACTTCTGGTACTCGCCAATATTTTCAAATAGGTATAAAGATGATCGTCTTCGACTTGAATGTGATCAGTAAATACTGCAGCAAAATCAACTAAGGATAGGTGGACGTTCTTGTAGTCCTTATTCTTTGCAAATAGGAGCACTTCGTAAAACAAATCTAAAATTTTCACATGATCACTTTCCAACGAGCCGATTAGACTCATATCAAAAGCCGGTAAATCTTTTAAAATGGTTTTAGTATTCTTACTTTTATCTATTTTTGATATGAAAGTTTTTGTAGTTAACTCTATTGATTCCAAGTGAAGCTCCTGCGGAATTATAATTTTTATTATTTATATAGTTGAGCTATCTAATTATTTTGCTAGCTCAGTATCACTTTTTAGTGGTCTATACTTTAGTGATCTATAATATAGCATTTATTGTTTGCACACAAATATTGATGAGGTAATACGCAAGGTGCTTATAAAAAATCGCCTCTAAATTAGCTTTAGACGCGTATTGATTAGTGTCTTATTATTTTGGGGAGATTTACTTGCGATTATTCACTTTATGTTTTTCACTCTGTTACTGCCTATTAACACAGACTGCTCTCGCATTAGAAGCCGATAAAACCTTAAAAATTGGCGGTGCAAACATTGAAGTTTATTTCACCCCGGGTGTAGCTGAAGAAAATTACAAATTAAATCGCAAACAAGTGATTGCCTGGGTTGATCAGTCTGCAAATGCAGTAACAAAATATTTCAAACGTTTCCCCGTAAAAACCTTAAGGCTGTCAATAACCGATGGCGCACGTAATAGAGTCAATGGCACTGCGTATCATGGGCTAGAGCCGTTAATTACTATCAACATCAGTCCAACTTTCACTGAGGCTACGCTAGCGGATGATTGGGTAATGGTGCATGAAATGGTGCATTTGGCTTTTCCTCCAGTGCATCGACGTCATCAATGGTTGTTAGAGGGCTTAGCCACTTATGTAGAACCCATTGCCCGTGTACGTTCAGGATTATTATCGGAGGAAAAAGCCTGGGAATGGATTATCAACGGGACTCCACAGGGGCTACCAGAATTTGGCAACCAAGGGCTTGATAATACGCCAACCTGGGGACAAAAGTATTGGGGAGGCGCTATATTCTTTTTAGTCGCGGATATGCGAATTCACCAACAGACAAACAATAAATTGGGTATTGAACACGCCTTAAGAGCCATCCAAAAAAGTGGTGGGAGCATGCAATTAGAACACAATTGGGAGGTAGAAAAAGCACTCAACATCGGTGATAAAGCGACGGGAACAAAAGTATTAATGACGCTTTATCAGGAAATGAAAGATAAGGCTGTAATCACAGATTTAGACAAAATTTGGCAAGACTTAGGAGTGAGCTATAACAACAATGAAGTTAGTTATAACGATAACGCCAAACTCGCGGATTTACGTCATTCACTGATAAACCAATAAATCACGTTTAAAAAATTACAGTTCTGTTGAGCTTGTCGAATGACTCGTGCTTAGATTCTCTGTCGAAGTACTCGTGCTGAGCTCTGTCGAAGTATACCCCCCTACTTTTTTGAGATGTTTTGGCGATATTTTTGTCTTCGCTAGCTATTTTTTATTCAAGCAGAAACTAAAGCTAGCAGCGCTGGCAAGGCTTGAACAAATAAAATCGATCGCTTTACGGTGATACTGCCATAAATCCCAGCAATAATGACGCATAGTAAAAAGAAGACTTGAATTTGAAATCCAAATACAGGATTACTATGAAATAATCCCCAGATTAAACCCGCCGCTAAAAAGCCATTGTAAAGTCCTTGATTAGCAGCCATTGCTTTGGTGCTTTCAGCAAACTCAGCGCTTAGT
>CALFUP010000311.1 GCA_937929875.1 uncultured Cocleimonas sp.
AGCGCCAAAGTTACCTGCGATTAAGCCATTAGCCGCGCTATCTAAATCCGCATCGTCAAACACCAAAATCGGTGATTTTCCACCCAACTCTAGCGTAGTAACCGCAAAGTTATTCGCTGAATTCCTCACGACATGTCGAGCTGTATCTGGACCACCCGTAAACGCAATTCGGTCAACATCTGGATGGCTCGTCAGAGGAATCGCACAGTTATCTGCATCACCCGTAATCACTGAAACCACACCTGCAGGAAAACCAGCTTCGTCAATTAAACGGGCAAATTCTAACATGGCAATAGGTGAAATTTCAGAAGCCTTGAGTATCACGCTACAACCTGCTGCTAAGGCTGGGCCGAGTTTTGTTGCAGTCAAAAACATCTGTGCATTCCACGGCACAATAGCTGCCACAACACCAATGGGTTCACGTACCGTAAACACGTGCATGTCGGGCTTATCTATAGGTAATGTAGCGCCTTGAATCTTATCTGCAAGCCCTGCGTAATAGCGATAGTAATCAGCAACATAAGCAGTTTGCATTTTGGTTTCAGCCAATAACTTGCCGCTATCTGTGGTCTCGTATTCGCCTAACTTACTCGCATTCTGTTCAATCAAATCAGAGAGTTTATATAACAACTTACCACGTTGAGTGGCTGTCATCGTTGACCACGGTCCTTCATTTAGGACTCTTCGTGCTGCGACTATTGCTCTTTCAACATCCGCTTTACTTGTACAAGCAAAATTCGCCCAGACTTTTCCTGTTGCAGGATTGATGCTCTCCATGGTTTGGCCTTCACTGCCATTTGTCCACTCTCCATCAATATACATCTGAAACGCTTGTGTTTGATTATCTGCCACTTTTGTTCTCCGCTTATTCTTTTATCTATCTAGTTATTTGTTTATTTGATTTGTTTTGATTTGATGTGATTAAACTTTTTTTGAAGGGACTTTGATCAAACCCTAAGTTTTACAACTATGAGAATGCAGGCATCACTTCGTCAATAAAGCGCGATAAGGAATCTTTTTTATCAACGGTATTCATACCAGAATCAATCCAAAATGAAAATTCATCGTAGCCAAGGTCTTCATAATGCTTAAGGCGATCAATCACTTGCTTTGGTGTGCCAATCAATAAATTATTCATCATATTTTCTGGGCTATACATTTCTATCTTAGCCATTTCTTCGTCTGTTAAGGTCTGAATTTTACCTTGCGAAACGGGACGCTCATTTCTGAACCAAGCACCAAAGTAACAATAGAATCGACTTAACAACTTGCTCGCACGTTCACAAGCCGCTTGATCTTTTCCGACATATGCATGTTGCAATAACATTGCTTTTGGCCTTGTAATTTCACTGTACTTTTCACAAGATTCATTAAATTTTTGCATCAAACTTTCAATTTCTTCAAGCCCTAGCCACAAAGGTGTTACCTGAACATTACAGTGATTTTCAATGGCGAAATCAAAACTGTTTGGGTCACGTGCCGCAACCCACATTGGCGGGCCACCGGCTTGAATGGGTTTAGGTGCGCTGGTACTACTTGGAAATTGATAATACTCGCCATCATGGGCGTAATCGCCTTCCCAGAGTTTTTTTACCGCAGGAATAATTTCACGCATGCGCAAACCCGCTTCCCAAGCATCCATACCTGGCATCATGCGTTCGTATTCATAGCTATAAGCACCACGCGCTATTCCAATATCGAGTCGACCATTCGTGATGACATCCGTCATCGCCGCTTCACCCGCTAAACCAATCGGATGCCAAAACGGTGCAATTACCGTACCCGTTCCTAAACGTACATGCTTGGTGTGATGGGATAAATCTACTAGTGTAGTAAACGGATTCGGCGCAATGGTAAATTCCATACCATGATGCTCGCCGCTCCAAATAGCGTGCATACCACCATCATCTGCCATTTTACATAAAGTGATAAATTCCTCGTAAAGTGCACGATGAGATTTATCTGCTTCTACGCGTTCCATGTGCGCGAATAAAGAAAATTTCATTTCTTAATCCTCTTAATCGATTGTGTTCTGTTGTGCATATTGTTGCTTGTTAACTGGGTGTTTTAGAGTTTATGAACATCGCCAACATGCTCGTCACCCAAGTACAATCCAAACACGCCAACTTTTGTTTCCAGCGAATAGCGATCCAACATATCTTTCATATATTGAGTAGGAATAGGTAAATCTACCAATGACTCGACATCATAATATTCACCCAAACTGGTTTTTTGTTGGCTTCCACTATTGGCGAGAAAATAAACGGAATAATCTCCCGTTTGTTGATTATCAAAAATTGAATAAACAGGTCCAAATTCCACATCTAAGCCTTTAGACTCAATGTATTTACTAATCGCGCCTAAAGCACCCGTACGATTTTCAACCTCAATACTAGGTAATTGCATTCCTTCATCGGAGTCATACAGCAACACGCCACCCTCAGATTCAATAATCACCCCTACTTTAAATGCACGCATTGATTTCGGTGGCTCAACAGCACCGCGTTCTAGCCCCAAGCTAAAGTAGCCTTGGTTTGAGTAACCTAATCCTTCATGACCTGTTGACGAAAATTGAGTGATTTCACCGATTAAAATCATGTGATCGCCAGCATCGATTTGTTGATAATTACGACAAGAAAAACTAGTCGTCACACCATCAATAATGGGAGAGCCATTTTCATCAGCCTGCCAATCGACCTTAGCAAAACGATCCCCTTTGTAACTTGCGAATAGATTAGATATATCTTCCTGTGCTTCAGCCAAAATATTAATCGCAAAATGTGAACAATTTTCAAATATTTCACAGCAACTCATGGATTTTGCTAAGCACACAGATAGCAATGGAGGATCTAGTGAAACGGATGTAAATGAATTAGCCGTAAAGCCAACGTTGCCGCTCTCACTCTCACCAGCAGTTTTCTCGCCATCTGAGTTATGAGTAGTCACTACGGTTACACCTGTCATAAAAGTGCCAAATGCACTTCTTAATTCTTTTGGATTGATCTCGCTCATAATCTCTCTATTCTGTTATTTTATTTTTCACATCAAGTCTAGTTTCTAGTCTAGTGTAGAATGCTCAAGGTTTTCTTTTTATTCGCATTTTTTATAAGGTCTTTAATAAATCCAATAAAGCCTCATTCACTTCATTAGCGTGAGTCAAAGGAGTCATATGACGCGAATCCTTTATAATCACTGCATTTGCCTGCGGCGTATTTTCAGCCATTGTTTGCGACATTAACACAGTAGAATTCAAATCTAGTTCACCCGTTATATACAATACAGGCATATTTAGGCTCTTTAAGGATGATTGTTCAGGGCCATCTTCTTCTGCAAAAATTTTGTAGGCAGCAGCATAACCCGCTAAATTAGCCTCTAATAACCACTCACGACAAAGTTGTGCATGATACTCATCTTTCTCCGTTAATGAGCCTTCGGTATCAAACCATCGAGATATAGGTGCGCAAGCATCTGCATGTGATAACTCATTCAACTGTGAGGCACGCAGCCTAACCGCTGCTTTCGCCGCATCGCTACGTTTATAAATGGCATTCATCGGCACAATGGCTAAACATAGCTCAGGGTATGCTCCCGCCAGTGACAAGGACAATAAAGCCCCCATCGAATGCCCAACAATTACCGCAGGTTGCTTCACCACATCAATAATAAATTGTGCGACTTTCTCCGTGAAATCACTCAAAGTAGGATTATTCAGTTCGAATAAATCACTGTCACCATGACCCGGCATATCCAGCGTATAAACCGAATAATCATTTTGTAAAGCATCGACTTGCTGATACCAACTTTCAGAACGCAAGCCCACACCGTGAATAAACACCACGGGCAAGCCTTCACCCGCTTGGCTATAGGCTAAGCCATGTGTCGTTTTGGTTTTAGACAGCGGCAGGGTTATCGACATCAAAGCCTAACTCTTCCAAATCTTTATAACGATCGCCAATACGATGATGCGGACGCCCACCAGATGCTCCACCCAAAACGATCACTAATTCATCAGGCCCTGGCGCATCAGAAATTGAGAATTGAATAGTTAAATAATGTGAGCGTTTGCCAGCATCGTTCTTGTCCATCAACGGCACACTAATCGGCGCATTCGCAGGACCACGAGTATTCGTGAAAGACAAATAACTTTTCGCAGCAACCGCCTCACGGTAATGATTACCAAAGTGCAAGGTATGAATTAAGCCAGAAGCATGTTCAATCTCGCCATTAGTACCGACTACTGCCGCTTTACCATAAGCTTCAATCGCATCACCGCCAGCAACACCGTCTTGAGCGGCAATATCAATAATGCGTTTCGTCATTATTTCACCAAGCACAGGGCCAAAGGCACGAATTTCTGGACTTAAATCCTCAACATAGCGTCCAGCCCAAGGATTTGTAATCACTGCGGCAACCGCAAACATTCTCCAGGGTTTATCGGCTTTTTTAAAGCCTTCAATAAAGACCTCTTCTTCAAAATTTACCAGCTTGCGGATTTCTAATTCCATATTTTCACCTAAATATTACTTAGCGTTAACTTCATTGTTATTAAACTTTGCTATCAAGCTTTCGCTTAAATTTTTCAAATATCACAAACCTGATATTTATTGTATGATGGTATACAATCTAAAAATATGCAATCAACAATTATTGATTTTTAATAAACAACTATTTAAAAAACAAACAACCGAAGCCAAAAATATACAATGCTATCTAATTTAAAACGACCTATAACACTAAAAGAAAGCGCCTTAAACGAACTAAAAGAAGCCATTACCTTGGGCTACTTTGCGCCGGGTGAACGCTTGGTCGAACGCGTGTTATGCGAACAACTAGGCGTAAGCCGAACAGTCATTAGAGAATGCATTCGACATCTAGAAAGTGATCAGTTAGTAATAGCCAAGGCGAATGTAGGTCCTACAGTAGCAACTTTAAACCCTGAAGAAGTCAGTGAAATATACGAAATTCGCTCTATGTTAGAAGTATCTGCCGTAAGAAGTTGTGCTTTAGTAGCCGATGAAACCGTTATTACTGACTTAGAAAATTACTGTGATTTAATTTCACGGTCATTAACTTCAGGAAACATCAAAGAAGCACTATCTGATACGCGTTTGTTTTATCAAAGCATCTTCATTGCTGGCGGTAAAACCGTGGCATGGGATTTGGTCGAACGCTTAAATAGCCGCATCGGACAATTACGCGCAGTAACGCTAAGTTCACAAGGTCGATCAGTCGCTGGGCCAAAAAATCTACTTGCTATTGTCGCAGCTATTAAAGCACATGATGCAGATACTGCCGCGCAAGCCTGTGCTGAACATTTAGCTCAAGCAAAAGAAATAGCACTGAATGAATTAGACAGTTAATCACGCTTGTTTTAATCTTTATTAATTATTAAAAGACACCTGAATAGCACACCCCCCTACTTTTTAGCATATTTTTTTACAAGGATTTAAATGATGGATGATTCACTTTTCGAAAAAGGCTTAGCCAAACGCAAAGCAACCCTAGGTGCAGAGTACGTAGAAAACAGTTTAGAAAAAGCCGATGACTTTTCAATGCCATTCCAAGAAGCGATGACTGCTTGGTGTTGGGGTTTTGGTTGGGGCGACGAGGTTATCGACGTCAAAACCCGATCAATGATGAACTTAAGCATGATCGGTGCTTTAGGAAAAATGCACGAATGGGAGCTACATCTTAACGGCGCTATAAAAAATGGCGTATCCAAAGAAGAAATTCGTGGAATTATCCATGTTATCGCTATTTATTGTGGTGTTCCTCAGGGCGTAGAATGTTTTCGTATCGCCAGAAAAGTACTCGAAGAACACGACATGTTATAAAACTATCTCAACGTTAAATTGTCTGTAAGATGCGAATCGACTAATCACTAAACAGCAGCGAGAGCTGTTACAAAAACAGCTGCTTTTATTAGATTGCCTTAACGCGATAAAAACACGATAACAACACGATAAAATACTGAGAAAAATATGAGCGAAAATACCAACCCTAACTTCCCCGAAACTGAAATATCAGGGGCAAATGAAACCAACATAGCAACTGATGCCGACCAAAAGCTTCCAGAAACTGGCCCAGCAAGAACATTGGGTTTCATCATTGGTTTTTTTGGCATCTATTTCTTGGTAATCGGCTTATTTAGCATCCTTGCGATAACGGTTTTACAAAACTCAAACATTAGCTCAGGTGCTATGTCAGACAAAGATATTTACTCTTTAATACTGACCTTCACATCGATACTCATATCGTTATCCGCCATGTTTATTGGTTACAAACTAATCAAACGATTAGATATTGGGCGCAAGCTGTTTAATGTTTTAACCATCGTCAGCATTCTGATCAGCATTGCTCAATACACATACAGTCAGTATCTAATTGGTAAAAGCTTTGCGAATATGCCACCAGAATTAGCTGCAGCGGCAAGAGGCAGTGAATCGGCATCATCGCAGTTGGTGTTTATTTTACCGGCTGTTTTAGTTGTGATTGCGGTGATATTGAATTTTGGCAAGATTAAACAGTGGTTTATCAAATAGACCCTTCGACAAGCTCAGGGCACTTAACTCAACAC
>CALFUP010000312.1 GCA_937929875.1 uncultured Cocleimonas sp.
ACGATGACAAGAAAGAAATGCCAACGATAGAAGATAACGAACGTTTCTATCAGCATCTTGAAGAAGCATTAGTTGATGTTGGGTTTATCTTTAAAAAGCACCCGGGTGAAGTCATGAAAAAACTGCGGAGCATGTTTAGCCGAACACAAATGAATCAATCTGAGTTAGGAATTATGCGTGGTGTACTCTCATCAATGCAAAACCGTAAAAATAAATGATCAAAAAGTGGGGGGGTGTCATTTATGACTGCATTAAGAGTGTTTTTGAAAGGATTGAGCATTGATTAGACCAGCCTTAACATCCGATGCCGCGGCGATCTGTGAAATATACAATTACTACGTCGAAAATACTTTAATCTCATTTGAATACGAGCAAGTTTCCGTTGAAACCATGCAGCAGCGTATCGGTAAAACTACCACCAAATATCCATGGTTAGTTTATGAAGAGCAGGGCATCGTCATAGCGTATGCCTATGCAAACCTATGGAAAGAGCGTGATGCTTATCGACACATACTTGAAACAACGGTTTATGCGTCACACACAATGACAACAAAAGGCGTCGGTACCCAGCTTTATGAAGGCTTATTTGATTCGATTGAAAAGCATCAATCGACTACCCGTATTAAGTCTTTAATGGGTGTGATTGCTTTGCCCAATGATGCAAGCGTGGCTTTGCATAAAAAAACGGGTTTTGTTGAAGCCGGCTATTTTAAACAAGTAGGTTACAAATTTGATCAATGGATAGACGTCGCTTACTACCAAAAAGATCTGCAAGTACTGCAAGCATAGTGGTGAACTATTCGTTAATTAGCGTTCGAATAACCTGAACCGCGCGCTCAATTTTTACCGCATGAGGTAAATAGTCACGAATTTTCCCTTTTTTATCCAAGACGAAAATATAACCCGTGTGGTCAACTAGATAGCTCTCTGGCGTGCTGCCTTCTGCCTTGCGATATTCTACGTCATAGCGTTTTGCTATTTCGTCAATTTCAGCTTTAGTGCCGGTTACACCCACAATTTGAGGATGAAAGTACTTCGTATAATCTTCAAGTTTTTGCAAAGTATCGCGATCAGGATCGACGCTTATTAACATACCTTGAACTTTAGTTAACTCTTCAGGCGATAGTTTTTTAAACGCCGCACCAATACGTTGTAATGAACCTGGGCAAACATCAGGGCAAAAAGTATAGCCAAAATACAACATCCGAACTCTGCCATCGTAATCACTTAAGCTAACTTTGCCTTGATTGCTATCTAAAGTGAAATCGCCACCGGGTGGATCGATATAAACTCCAGATTTGTTCGAGTTAGGGGATTCCCCAAAATAGTGATTACCAACGATAACGCCAGCAATAGCGGCAAGGACAATCAATGGCAGTAATAATTTTTGCATAATGCGTTTTTACGTTTGAGGTTATAAAAAATGGGGTGAAAATTTTACTCTATTTAGTCAATTTAAAATGCGGTTTGTTCAAGAAACTTGTTAAATAATAAAGGAACTAATGAAGTTCAAGTTGTTTTACTTCTACGCTAATAGACTTACTTGAACCGTCTTTATACGTTAAATTGAAATCGACTTTTTCACCCAGTGTTAAGTCTTCTTTTAATCCCATAATCATTACATGATAACTACCTGGCTTTGCTTCTGCCGTAGTATTTGCAGGCAATGGTATCGATTCAACTTCTCCCATACTCATCACTCCATCATTATTAGTGTGTGTGTGCAACTCAATCATATTACTGATATCACTTTCTACTTTGACTAAATCATGGTTGTTTGTAGAGGCGTTCTTTAATTGCATATACATGGCAGTCACTTTTTGCCCAGGAGGCATGGCACGAATTCGTGGGTTGATAATCGTAATTACATCAGCCGCTTTTGAAATACCTGCTGCTGTTTTAGTTGTATTTTCAGTCGTACTTTTTACTGCAGCACTGGCTGAATTTTCCTTTTCTGTTTTCGAGTCACAAGCAATCAATGTAAACAGTATAAGGCTGGCAGATACTAAATAAGGGAGTGTGGTAGTCATGTTGTATAGGGTCTATGGTTTTTCAAGAAGGGAATAATAAAGCAGATGTTCACATTTAAAAACCAGTCATGCTGACATTCAAGCAAATAACTGTGTTATTCGTTTTAAGCAAAAAAACGTTAAGTTCATTTAAAAAGTAGGGGGGTGTCATTTATAAATGCTTAATCTTATAAACACAACAAAATCAGTTATTTGTGTGTTCTATTGATGATGCAACTATAAATCTAAAGCTAATTTAGTTCCTAATAACGCCATTAACCCTGCTGTAATTTGATTGATGCGGTTTTTAAAACGATTGTAAAATCGTTGAGCTTTGGACGTAGAGAGCGCAACTGAGACAATACAATACCAACCAGAGTCAATTACAAACGTTAATAAGGCAATAATTACAAAGGAATAAGGCGGCACTTCTGGTGGCAGAAAAGCCATAATCATACTACCAATCACAATGGCTGTTTTAGGATTACTCAATTGTGTCATCAAACCCAAAAAGTAACATTTTACATAATCTTTTGTATTCATCTTTTTATGTTCATCTGCGGCAACTACGTCTGCTGAATCAGTTTCGTCTCTTGATGAGTTCCAAATTTTATAAGCAAGATAGAATAGATACAGGCCACCTAAGACTTTTAAAAACACATATAAATAAGGTGCTTTCTCAATCAATACAAATAAACCAAAGCAGGCCAAAAGAGCATAAGTTACTGCACCCGTGCCTAAGCCAAAAGAAGTCGCAATACCATGTTTGCGCGATTTATTTAGCGTTGTTTGAGCGACAAAGAGAAAACTCGGGCCCGGACTCATAACGCCGATAATCGAAGCTATGGCTATAGGAACGATAAATAGATAATCATTCATTCTATTAGACCTATATTTAGCATCTCAAATCCTCTTATAAAGGTGGGGGGTGTCATTTTTATTACATCCGTCTTTGTTTTTAAGATAGTAAGTTTCAATGTAGACCAGATAATGAATTCCATCCGACATTGCTATCAAGTACACAGCTCATGTCAGATGGCGCTATACTTATCCGACTTACAAGTCCTCACTCTTTATCAAAGAGGGGTTAGGGGAGATTTGAAGATTTAAAACCATAAAACCATAAAACCATCCTCCTCAATCCCCCTTTATTAAAGTGGGAAGTTAAAAACCTCACACTGCTTATAAACTACTTCTTACATCGCCTCAATCTTAGCCAACTGCTGTTCCAACTGAGCCAACGCCGCTTTCTGATCTTCCGCTTGCTTACGCACTTGCTCAACAACATCAGCAGGCGCTTTATCTGTAAAGCTTGGGTTATTCAATCGGCCTTCAACACCTGCTAAACTTTTTTGAATCTTCTCGATTTCTTTGTTCAAGCGTGCTGTTTCAGCCTCTTTATCGATCAAGCCAGCTAACGGAATCAGCACATTCATTTCGCCAACTAACGCCGTTGCCGAGTCTGGTGCATCTGCGCCTTTTTCTAACCATTCTGCTGATTCGATCTTCGCTAATGAATTAATGAATATCGCATTGTCTTCAAAACGTGACTGATCTTGCTCTGTCCAGTTTTGTAGCAAAATAGGGAGTGGCTTACTCGGCGGAATATCCATTTCAGAACGAATCTTAC
>CALFUP010000313.1 GCA_937929875.1 uncultured Cocleimonas sp.
TGTTCATCCAGATACGAGTTATATGCCAGCTGCTGGGGCTAACGATTCGCGTCAGTATCTGGGTTTGTTATCTACAGACTCAAATATTTGGAGTGCTGATGGAAGTACCCCAATTGTTGATGCACTTTATGAGGCTTCATTATATTTTCGTGGAGCTGAAGTTGACTACGGAAAACGTGTAGCATCTAATATAAAAGCCGCTCATCCTGCTACATATAATGGAAATTTGACCCTTGTAACTACTACATCAACCCCTTCTTGTACTGAAGCTTCAAAAGTCTCATGCGCAAAAGGTTCGTGTGGTTCAACTGAAAGTTGTAGTATAAATTCTGTGATGGTCAATAGTCCCACCGATACTGGTGGATGTACTTTGGCTACAGGCAATACCACTTATTGCGCTCAAGGTGTTTCCAGTTGTGGTGTAGATCCTGGAGATGGGTCTCTTTGTTCATCTACTACTAGTACTTACACACATTTCTGTTGGGGTTCATCAGATGTTATTGCATGTCAAGATGCAAATCGCTCTTGGACTGGTTGCGTAGCTGATACAGTCGATAACACTACGACTAATTCTGAAGGACAAACAGTTACTACCTCATCATCTGTAGTGAGATGTACTGAAGAGGTTACTTGGTACAATTGTGAAGCAGCGGATAGTTACTCTTGTCCTGAAAATCAAGAAAGTTGTACTAAATGTCCTGATGATGTAACTGACTATTCGACTAGTGGTACAGCTACTTATAAATCACCAATTATTAAAGAGTGTGCAGCTAACGCAATTATTTTATTAACGGATGGCGAACCAACAGAAAACACTAGTGCAGATAAAGTTGCTTCAATGATAGGAGGAGGGTATGCAAACGGTTGTAACACGGGTACTTATGATGGACGTTGCGGACCAGAATTAGCCGAATTTATGTCTACAGAAGATCATGGAGATGGAAGTACAGCTGTACCTACTATTGATGGTCTTCAAAATGTTAAAACATATGCAGTAGGGTTAAACCTTGATGTAAATATTCCTAGTGAGGCTGATGCAATAGATTTTTTAAATAAGGTTTCAATGAAAGGTAATGGAAATCCAGCAATTATAGCGGGTAGCAAAGCAGAATTAGTAAAAGCATTTAAGGATGCAATTAATGATGCTGTGGGTAAAGCCCGTTCATTTAGTTCTCCAAGTTATAGTGTAGATAAGTCAACCTTATTAAATAATGGGGAGTATGTTTATATTCCAGTATTTGATCGTGGAACGGGGGTGTGGCCTGGCAACCTGAAAAAGTTTAAATTAGTGAATGGAATTCTTACTGATGCAAATGATTTACCTGCTCTGAGCCCTGAAAATGCCTTATTACCAACGGCAAAAGATTTATGGTCAACATCAGATTCGACTGATGTGATAAAAAGTGGCGGAGCTGCAAATAAAATTGATCCTTTGTCTCGACGTTCTGGGGTAAAGACAATGAAAACTAATAATATTGCAGGTACATCGATCATGTCTTTAGTAGATGCAGCAAATGATGCCTTTGGTACAGGAATAACAACTGCAGAAAAGGCCAATTTAGTTAAATATATCAGTGGTACCAATCCAGCTGATGATACTGCCCGAAATCATATGGGCGATATAATCCATAGTAAGCCTGTACAGCTTCAATTTGCTGGTGCTAGTCCTAATACAGGCCGAAAGATAATCTTTGTTGGTACTAATGAAGGTTTTCTCCATGCAATTAACGATTCTCATGTAGAAGGAGCTGCTAGTAATGGCACAGAGGCATTCTCTTTTATGCCAAGAGAATTATTAAAAAATATAAAGCCTCAATATGAAAATACTCCTTCAGCCAGTCATAGATATGGTGTCGATGGATTGATTACAGTTTGGATTGATGAAAGTGCTAATACTAATAATCCACATCAAGTAGGGAATGGTTTGGTAGATGTGAACAATGGTGAAAAAGCCTATGTTTTCTTTGGCCTACGACGTGGTGGTAATTCTTTTACTGCAATTAATGTAACAAATCCTGACCAGCCAATTTTGTTGTGGAGTAAACCTTTTGATAATGGTAACTCTTGGTCTCAGCCTGTAATTGCAAATTTAAAATGGAAAGCGTCTCAACCTAAAGCAAAGCCAGTAATGGTTATAGGTGGTGGCTTTACAGATAATGAGTACGGTGAAGTAAACGGCAAAGGTAACAATGTTTATATCATAGATATTGAGACGGGTAATGTTGTTTGGGATACTTCAGATGCATTTGGAGGTTCTGGTCTAATTACTAATTTTAGTGGGTCAGCATTGCCTAATGCTGTCCCTGCGAGAATCCGTGTCATTGATCTCGATAGAGATAACTCAATCGATAGGCTTTACTTTGGCGATACTGGAGCAAATATCTGGCGCGTAGACCTTAATGCTGCTTACTACACTTCAACTTCTCCAACAGGAGATTTTGTAAAGAATAAAGCAACTTTACATAGAATTGCTGCGTTAGGTGGAACAGGTGCAAATGATCGAAAATTCTTTGAGGAACCTGATCTTGCTGTATTTAAAAATAACGGAAAGCTGGGAGCTTCAATAGCTATTGGAAGTGGGGATCGACCTAGCCCGCTATCATTAAACATTGAAGATAAATTCTTTGTGATATATGACAAAGAGATTTTAGGTGCGACTACAGCAAATCTAGTGACTGTAGATGATCTGAATTCTGTGCCTGTAACAAAAGCTAGTGCAGCGGCAGCAGATTATAAAGGATGGCAAAAACCTCTGACACTATCAACAGGTGAAAAAGTTCTAGCTTCTGCTATAACTTACAAAGGTAAAGTTTTATTTACAACTTTCTCAGTCGCAAATATTACACCAGATGCCTGTAATCCAGATAATACAAACGAGAATCATGCATATGTAATAGATTTGTTTACTGGTATTCAGGATGCAAAATTTGACCATCCTGGTGGTGAAATATTAGCTACACCAAAGATTATAAAACCAAGTGGTAGCACTTGTGTAAAAGGTGACTGTAAACAACCAGATAAAATAGGTATTGGAAAAATAATTGTCGATTTTCCTTATTCACTTGATGAAAATGGTAACCCAGCTTTGGATAATCAAGGGAACCCAATATCTGTGAGTAATGACACACTAGAAAGAGTTTATTGGTTTGATAGTGAAAAATAAAATAACAAAAAATACAGGTTTAAAAATGAATAAGAAATATTCAAAAGGTTTTACCTTAATTGAGATTATGATTGTAGTTGCCATTCTAGGAATTGTTAGCTCTATCGCTTTTCCTATGTATACTGACTATGTAATTAGAGCAAAAAGAGCTGATGCAAAAGTTGAGTTGATGAAAATTGCTCAACTACAAGAAAGTTACTTTGTGGAAAATCTAAGTTATGCCAAAGATTTAACATCAACAAGAGCGAGTGGTGGATTAGACTTAGGCGGCACGGTGATGTCAGAGCAAAACAACTATTCCATTGCAGTCTCAAATATAGTCCCTGCAAATTGTACGGGTTTGTCATCAGGTACTTCATGCACAGGTTTTACATTAACCGCGACTGCTCTAGGTGCACAAACATCTGATGCTCAATGTCTTAATTTTTCATTAACTAGTACCGGTACTAGAGGAGTATCAACTGTTACAAGCGCTTCTCCGTCTGCTGCAGAAATCGAACAACTTAAAAGTTGTTGGAAATAAATTATGAGCTAGACAGATTAGGAATTGTAACTGGCTAAAGTTACACGCCAATTCCCGTTGAGATCAGCGATACTTTGCTCGTTCTGGTAGTTGTTATCTATAAATATAGCGATAGTTTTATCATGTTGGTCGAAGCCATGCTCTAACATCAAAAAGCCACCCTTTGTTAAAAATGGGTGGCTTTTTTGTATGATTTTTTCAATATCACTCATGCCGTGATTGTCAGCGACTAACGCTTGTTGAGGTTCATAACGGATGTTTTCTCTTAAGTGGGAATCTTCAGGGTCAATATATGGGGGGTTTGATACGATTAAATCAAATTGTGTTAAGGGCACTTTATTGAACCAATCAGACTGGATAAACGTTAATTGTTGAGTCAGCCCGAATTCTGTAGCATTTAGTTTAGCGACTGCTAATGCCTTTGCTGAACAGTCAACAGCAGTGACAAGCGCATCGGATCTTTCAGAGGCTATCGCTAAAGCAATAGCACCAGAGCCTGTTCCTAAATCTAGGATTCTTGGGCTTTTCATGTTTTGAATTTTATCTAGAGCAGTCTCAACCAACAACTCAGTTTCAGGTCGTGGAATAAGAACATCAGGGGTGACGATTAAATCCATTGTCCAGAAAGGCTTGCTACCTAATAGATAGGCGACCGGATAATCTGTTAAACGTTTTTCGATTAAGCTATGAAACGTATTTTTTTCAGAGAGACTCAGTTTTTTTTCAGGCCATGTATGCAGGTAAGTTCTGTTCTTACCGAGGCTATGAGCTAATAATAACTCGGCATCAAAATAGGCTGAATCTGAGATTTGCTCTAATTTGTCACTTGCCTGTTTTAACAGTGATTGAATAGAATCATTGGTATCCACTTCAACGCCCATCGTATTTCATGATTATTGATTCAAATAAGCCCTTAAAAAGTGGGGGGGTGTCATTTCGGCTTCGCTTATTACAAGCCTTCGACAGGCTCAGCAACCGATTCGAATGACTGAGCAAAAGTAATTCGACAAGCCCAATTGGATTGTCAATTTTAAAAGCAGTAAACACAATTATTAGCTGTTTTCTTCAGCCAATGCAGAGAGTTGCTCGGCTTGATACTCATTAATCAATGGATCAATGATTTGATCTAAACTGCCTGTGACAAAATCATCTAATTTGTACAAAGTCAGATTAATTCGATGATCAGACACACGTCCTTGAGGGAAGTTATAGGTTCTAATCCGTTCTGATCGATCACCACTACCGACTAATGATTTGCGTTGTTCTGCCTGTTCGGCATCTTGAACGGAACGCTCACCCTCCAATATTCGGGCTTGTAACACGGACATTGCTTGCGCTTTGTTCTTATGCTGTGATCTCTGATCCTGGCATTCCACTACAATACCTGTGGGTAAATGGGTAATACGAATGGCTGAGTCGGTTTTGTTAACGTGCTGACCACCTGAGCCAGACGCACGAAATGTATCAACACGAATATCGCCTTTATTGATATTTTGCGCTTCAACTTCATCAGGCTCTGGCATGATAACAACCGTCGCTGCTGAGGTATGTACACGACCTTGTGACTCGGTTTCTGGTACACGTTGCACACGATGCGCCCCTGATTCAAACTTCAAACGTGAATAAGCGCCATTTCCCACAACCCTTGCAATTATTTCTTTATAGCCGCCATGTTCGCCTAAGTTCTGGCTCATGATTTCTACTTTCCAGCGTTTAGTTTCGGCATAACGAGAATACATGCGGAAAAGATCACCAGCAAAAATAGAGGCTTCATCACCACCCGTACCTGCTCTGATTTCCAAGAATATATTACTGTTGTCATGCGGATCAGTGGGTAACAATAGCTTTTGTAAGTTAAGCTCTAGATCTTCCAAGGAATCTTTTATTTCAGATAGCTCTTCGCGTGCCATATCCTTCATTTCCGGATCTTCCAGCATCTCTTCTGCTGTGGCTTTATCTTCCATAATTTGGCAGTAATTTTTATACTCAATAACGACTGGCTCAAGCTGGCTATATTCCATTGAAAGCGCACGAAATTGATTTTGATCTGACATCACATCCGGTTCGGCTAATAAGCCTGCGATTTCTTCGTGTCGATCGCTTAGTGCTTCGAGTTTAGTGAGAATAGATGCTTTCACGGTTACTTAACTTCCTTGTTGGTTTTATCGGTATTAGCGTTATAGTTAGGAATAACAATATGGAATTATTTGATTGTTTTCAGCTTTTTTACTATCACTCTATTTTACTATCACTGAGGTTAAGTAATTTGTTAGAGGCTTCTAACAATTTACTATCACCCGCATGTGCTGCTTTATTCATTGCTACGGTTGCATCATGCGCTAATTTATTCGTTAACGTATGCGCTAAAAACTGTAAAGCTTCCTCAGGTGATGAGCCATTTCGTAGTAACTTTTGCGCTTTTGTCAGAGTGTCATTTTGTATCGTGCTAATTTTATCACGATAGCGCTTAATAATATCCATTTGATCTTGCGCACGTAACCAACTCATAAAGTTTTCCACTTCATCGTCGATCATCAGTTCGCCTTGTTCGGCGGCATCCTGGCGTGATTTTAGGTTATCTTCAATGACTGACTGAAGGTCATCCACGGTATACAGATAAATATCATCTAAATCACCTACCTCAGCCTCAATATCTCGCGGTACGGCAATATCAACCATAAAGATAGGTTTGTGTTTTCGTTTTTTTAAGGCAGCTTCAACCGTACCTTTACCTATAACGGGCATTGGGGCGGCCGTAGATGAAATCACGATATCAGCATCTGGCAGGTATTCTCCAATATCTTGAAGGGAAATACCTACGCCATCAAATTCTTCTGCCAGTTTTGTTGCTTTATCAACATTACGATTAGCAATAATAACCTTACCAATATGATTCTTTTTAAGGTGTTTTCCCACTAGTTCAATGGTTTCACCAGCGCCAATTAACAAGGCCGTTTTAGTATCTAAAGTACTAAAGATTTGTTTCGCAAGGTTAACTGCTGCAAACGCAACTGAAACAGGGTTAGAACCAATGCCTGTTTGCGTGCGTACTTTTTTCGCGGTTAAAAAAGTATGTTGCATTAAGCGTTTTAAGGTTGATCCCGCCGTTTTGTATTCTGCTGCCGTTTTAAGCGCTGTTTTGAGCTGGCCAAAAATTTGAGGCTCACCTAAAACCATTGAATCTAAACCACTCGCGACACGCATGATATGTCGAGTTGCTTCCTCGCCTTGGTGCTCATAAGTATAGTCATGAATATGGGTGTTACTGATATCACTATGTTTGGGAAGCCAAGCGATTATCTCTTCAGTTGTATAATCTGAAAAGGAATATATTTCCGTTCTATTACAGGTAGATAAGATAATAACTTCATTGCTTTTATGGCGGCCGTTATTGTCATTTGATTCGGTGTTTTTGTTAGCATTTTTGGTGATGCTTTCATCAATATCAAGCCGAATTTTTTCTAGAGTCTGTGATAAATCATCAGGCGTAAACGCGACCTTTTCTCTGATATCAACGGGTGCTGTTTTATGATTAATTCCAATAACCTTAATCACGCCACAACCTTTCCCAAAGTGAGAAATAGTGAAACACAATTGAATATTGATATACGCATAGAGGCGGGATTATAACGCGAAAGTAGGGCGCTTAGTACAGTGTGTGATAAGACTATTTGAATAAATTTACTACGAGTATATTTTTTCAAATCATCATTCGATATTGGAATTTAAGAAGAAAGTCACCAAAAAGGTCACCAAAAAGTAGGGGGGTGTACTTCGACATACTTCGACGAAGCTCATTACGAGCTCTCAGCACGAGTCATTTAGTTATTGCTCAATAAAGGACTTCGACATACTTCAGCAAGCTCAGAATAGCTGTTATTTTTTCAAGTTTAAGCAAAATTCATTTTTAAATAAGGTTCTCTTTCCTAGCTACAAGAACTCAAACGAATCCTTGAACCCAAGTTACTAATTCACCTAATGACTTATGGTCGCGTTCTGTCAGGTCCTCTAATGCCAATGCTTCTAAGCGCTGCTGGAACTGGTCAACGGTAAGTGGGCAACCGTATTCGCCATCAATTAATCTCGCTTGGCAGAATTGCTTCCACTTTTGTTGATCTTCTGGACTCAATGTCTCCGGCCAATTTCTGGCGCGGTATCTTGGATAGAGTTTTTGTAAACGCTCTGATTTGAATTTTGGTGTCCAGCTAGATAAAGTTTCTGGTGATGTGCTCAACACTTGGTTACAAAGTTTACGGTCGTCATTGCTAATAAATCCGCCATACAATGCTGAATCAATATCCATCTCAGACATCTCACGTTTGCGACTGTACATCTCTTTTAATCGGTCAATGAGGTTTATATCATTGGCTAGTTGTATTTTGTGAGCTTCAATTTTTTGCCAATCTATTTCCCATCGCTCTGCTAATGCATCGGTTAACGTATTCATTGGTGACAGCGCGGGTGATTTATTCAGATGTACCCCTTTTAAGCCGATATGCTGATGGTTTTCATCTCTATCTGCACGTGGCATATATAAATTTTCGATAATTTCATCGACGCTCATGTTAAGCATGGCACTTGGGTCATGACGAAGATCGTAGCAGATGATTTCATTTTTATTTGTAGGGTGAACGATCAATGGCAGAATAGGGGATATACAACCTTGAGTAGCAGGGAACATGCCACTAATGTGTAGCATGATTTTACGTTGATCAAGCTCTACATGGGTATTTAGCATCGGTGCGACATTGTTTTTAATTCGTAGATTAAAAAAGTAGTCATATAAACGCGGTTGTTTGCTTTTGATTAATCGAGCGATATCGATGGTCGCTTTTACATCGACAAGTGCATCGTGGGCTCCTACTTGTTCGATGTCATTTGCCGCTGTTAGGTGTTCTAATCTAAATGAAGGAATGCCTATTTCACCCTCACGATCAGGCCAATGAATGCCATCTGGGCGAAGTGCATAAGTCATGCGTACTAAATCTAGAATATCCCATCGGCTATTTCCGCTTTGCCACTCTCGTGAGTAAGGGTCGATAAAGTTACGATAAAAACCAAAGCGTGTCACTTCATCATCAAAACGGATGCTGTTATAACCCGCACCACAGGTACCAGGCACGGAAAATATCTCGTTAATACGACCAAAGAATTCTGCTTCGTTAAACCCTTCTTTAGCGGCTAACTGAGGAGCGATTCCTGTCACTCTGACGGCATCTGGATGTGGTAGAAAATCATGCGTCGGTTTGCAGTAAAACATTACTGGTTCGCCAATCACTTCTAAATCAAGATTGGTACGGATGCCTGCAAATTGTGCGGCTCGGTCTCGACGTGGATCGACACCCCAAGTTTCATAGTCATGCCAGAATATTGTTTGATCAGTCATTCGGAAATTTTTCACTTACTCAAAAAGTAGGGGGGTGTGCTTAAGTCTATTATAAGTAACTATGTGATGGAATAATAAGCATGTTTTTTCTAAAGGAATCTTTGAATGACCTATGTGAATTCTGGCAACGCCAAAAGTCAGAATCGAGACGTAGTCATGCAGGAATGCTCATACCTTTCAAATGACTGCAACGAAGAGTCTGGCTTTTTGGCTAAGCCCCGCAGGGTAAGCCTCTAGGGCATCATTTATTGGCATGGAGCACAGCTTCGTTGT
>CALFUP010000314.1 GCA_937929875.1 uncultured Cocleimonas sp.
CATATCTATGCCTTTGTTGCCGTCTATTTTCAAATGATCTGGAGTAACAGACAACCCTTCAACGGCTCGTTTCATCGCTAAAAGGCTAGCTTGAAGAATGTTGATTTCGTCAATTTCTTCTGGCTCGGCTCGACCTAATGACCAACAAAGTGCTTTTTCTCTGATTTCAATATTTAAGGCATTGCGCTTTTTTTCACTTAGCTTCTTTGAGTCAGCTAAACCTTCGATTCGCTTATGCGGGTTTAAGATCACTGCCGCTGCCACTACTGCACCGACTAAAGGTCCTCGCCCGACTTCATCAATCCCTGCAACTAGGCGTTTAGTCATTTGCTGTTACCTTTTCACTTGCTTTGCTCTCTAATAATGTTACCAAAGCTTCGGCCGCTTTATCACTCGCATTCTGGCGTAATTGCTGATGAATTTCTGCAAAGCGGTTTAGCATTTGCTGACGTTCATTTTTATCTTGTTTAAACTGAGAATCAATGCGGTCAAACACATTCTCAGCAGTTATATCTTCTTGGATTAACTCGGGTACGAGGTATTCATCCGCTAAGTTATTTGGCAAGGTGTAGTATTTGGATTTAATCATCTTGAATAAACGGATTATTTTTGCCGTTAAGGGCGTCACGCGATAAGCTGCAACCATCGGCCGCCCTACCAGCATTCCTTCTAATACAGCAGTACCTGATGCCATTAAAATTTGATCTGCCGCTTGCATCACGGTTCGTGATTGTCCTTCTATGTAGGTGATGGGTACGTCTGGTGCTATGGCTAGTTTAAGTTGATCGAACTCGTCTTTTACTTTTGTATTAATCAACGGTGAAAGTAATAACCAATCAGGATGCTCCTGATGAAGTAGTTTTACGCCAGCGAGAAAGTCTGGTGCGATACGTTTAATTTCGCCCATGCGGCTACCCGGCAAAATAGCCAGTATGTATTGGTCTTTATCGAGATCTAAACCGAGTGCTTCTCTAGCACTAGACGGATCGGCATCCAAAGGAATTTCATCTGCTAATGGGTGACCACAAAATGCGGCAGGAATCTGGTGTTTTTTATAAAAATCGACTTCAAACGGAAACAAAGTCAGCATTAAATCCATACTGCCTTTCATTTTTTTTACACGACTCTCACGCCATGCCCAGACTGATGGACTGACATAGTGAACGCTTGGGATACCAGCTTGATATAAAACCTTTTCAACCTTCAGATTGAAGTCGGGCGCATCAATACCTATAAATAAGTGGGGGGGTGTCTTTTTCCATCGTTGGATTAGCGATTTACGGATTTTAATTAACTCTCGCAAACGTGATAACACTTCGCTAAAACCCATCACGGATAAACGTTCCATTGGAAAAAGTGATTCACAACCCACCGCCTGCATCTCGGGGCCAGCAATGCCCTCAAAGGTTGCATTTGGATAATGTTTCTTGAGTGATGTTATCAAACGACTTCCAAGAATATCGCCAGATACTTCACCCGCTATAATCGCTATTCTCATTGTGGTGTAAATAGCTTTAAAAAGTGGGGGGGTGTCATTTTTATAGTCTTTCTGAGAGAGCAAAAAGATGCAGGAGTATCCGTAAAGAAATACCAATACTGGGTGATTTCAGCATGCTTATATTTAAAATAATTGGCTAACACAATTAACGAATAATTCCTCTACCCGCTTGGCTTTTCTTGCAGAATTCAGCCATTAGTTGGACTTTTTCATTATCACTTTTACATAATAGTTCAACAGCATCTTCTAAAGTCAGCTTCTTACGATACAAGTCTTTATAGGCATTTTTAATATGCTTTCGCTGCTCATCACTAAATCCGTTACGCTTTAAGCCTTCGGAGTTAATACCGCGTGGTTCACCTGGAGCACCTGTTGCCATAACATACGGTGGTAAATCTTTGGCTAATGAGGTTCCCATACCAGTGAATGCGTATTCGCCGACATGACAAAATTGATGGACTAAAGTAAAGCCCCCTAAAATTGCATAATCATGAATAGTAACGTGACCTGCTAGAGTTGCATTGTTGGCAAAAATTGTATTGTTACCGACGACACAATCATGAGCGATATGAACATACGCCATGATCCAATTATCGTCACCAATCGTGGTGGTGCCGATGTCTTGAGAGGTACCTCGATTGATAGTACAACTTTCACGAATGACGTTTCGATCACCGATAGTGAGAGTGGTTGGCTCACCTTTATATTTTTTATCTTGGGGTTCTGCGCCTACCGATGCAAATTGAAAAATCTTATTATCTTTTCCAATCGTCGTTGGTCCCTCTATAACAGCATGTGGCCCTACCCATGTACCGCTATCTATTTTTACATCTGCACCAATAACGGCATAAGCTGAAATTGTGACATCGTCTGCAATTTCTGCTTTTGGATCAATAATTGCGCTGGCATGGATGCTCATTTTTTCTTTCTCATATTACAAACGGTTTTCCGTTTTACTAATAGCTTTTTCATTTTTATTGTGGCGTATCTGTAGCGACACATTTAATTTCAGCTGACGCGACTAATTTCCCATCGACATGGGCCTTCGTGTCATATATCCAAACAGGACCTTTTTGGCGTAATATTTTAGCTGAAAGGATCAGCTGATCACCAGGAACAACTTGCCGTTTAAATTTAGCTTTATCGACTCCAGCCAAAACATAGAGCATGTCTTCACGAGGTTCGTCACCCAAGGTACGAAAACCTAATAAACCTGTCGCTTGCGCCATAGCCTCAATAATTAATACGCCTGGCATAATAGGCTGGCCTGGAAAGTGACCGTTAAAAAATGGCTCATTAATCGTTACATTTTTTATGGCTATAATAGATTCACCAGGTACCAGTTGAGTTACCCTATCTACTAATAAAAAAGGATAACGGTGTGCCAGAAATCTACTAATTTCAGTAACATCCATTATCGTCTCTTTAGTATTCACATCGGCATTTGTTTCAATAGACATAGTTTAGATCTCATTTAACTTTTTATCTAAGGTACTTACTTTTTTTGCTAGCTCATCTAAATGTCTAAATCGTGCGGCGTTTTTTCGCCACTTTTTATTTTCATCAGCTGCAATTCCAGATGAATAAACACCAGCGGTTTTAATAGATTTTATAACCATGCTTTTACCCGTGACAATGACATCATCAGAAACAGTTAAATGGCCCGAAATTGCAACTGCACCTCCTATTTGACATCGTTTACCAACAGAACTACTTCCCGCTATTAATGTCCCTGCTGCGATCACAGTATGCTCATCAACGTTAACATTATGACCAATGTGAACTTGATCATCTAACTTAACGCCATCACAAATTCTGGTCGTACCTAACGTTGCTCGGTCAATGGTGGTGCCCGCTCCTATTTCTACCTCTTTACCAATAATCACATTACCAACTTGAGGTATTTTAAACCATTTTTTTTCTGGCGTGGGTGCAAATCCAAAACCATCAGCACCTATAACTGCACCAGAGTGAATGATAGAGTTTCTATTTACATGTGTATCTTTATACAATGTAACATTTGGATACAAGCGCACACCACTGGCTAATATAGTACCTTTACCGATATAACTGCCTGCTCCTATAGAAACATTTTTCTCAATTATTACTCCATCTTCAATAACTACATTCGCTTCTATATTAGAACTTGGATCAATCTTTGCCGAATCAGCAATGTGGGCACTTTTATGAATACCGGCTAGAGTTTCAGATTCTGCATACAGAATACTCAAAACACGAGCAAAAATTAAATAAGGATCATCATTAATCAGAGCATTACCTGTATAAGCTTCTGCTAAAGTACTATTTAAAATAACTACAGATGCTTTCGAATCTGACAATTTACTTATATATTTAGGATTATTTACGAAACTAATTTGTCCTTCTTTAGCTTCGTCTATTGGTGCTACAGAATTAATTTGAGTATTCTTATCACCACTGAACAGAGAATCTGTGAGTTCTGCTAATTGCTCTAATGAATAAGTCATTGTTTAGGAGTTTCTATAGTTTTGGTATTATTATCATTAGATTGGTCCACCTTACTTTTCAAATATTCTAAAACAGCTGGTGTTATATCAACCTTTTTACTGGCTGAAATATAGTCCTGCAACACAATATCAATTTTTTTCTGGATTCGCACTTGGTCAATTGCCCTAAATACTTTTTTTTGAACTTCGTCTAGTGCGGCATCCCTTGCAAAACGTAATTCTTCTCTAAAGTCTTGAAGTGAGCGACTTCTTAACCGCTTACGAGATCTTAATTCTCTTTCTTTTTGACGCTGTAGCTCTACCTTTTTTTTGGTTATTTTTATCTCATTTAGTTCTAATTCCAATGCGTTTATTTCACTTAAATCTATTGCTAGTTTTTTTTCTTGAGGAGAAAATTTATTTTTCAACTTTACGCTAGCAATTTCAGATTGAGGTGCATTTTCCATTAGGAAAGAAACATTCACTACTCCAACAGAAACAGAGTTTTCAGCCAAAGAGCTGGAAGATAAAAATAGCTGCAAAAAAAAAGCAAAGACAATAAACGTTAACAGTCTATTTTCTTTGCTTTTTAATAAGTTTTGTCTGTTTTTTAACATAAAACAGATTGTACTAGTTACACACTAATTTTTACAGCTATCTATAGTAATTTAGAAACTAGCTCCGATAGTAAACTGAACCTTCTGTTCTTCATCTCCATCTTTGGAGTTTAACGGCTTAGCATAACTAATAGTGAATGGTCCTAACGGAGATATCCATGTTGCAGAAAGTCCTGCAGAATAACGAATATCATCTTGTTCAAAGGCATCGAAATCAGAAAATACATTACCCGCGTCAACAAAAGCACTCATGCGCAAGTTCTTTACATCTTCAGCAAATGGAACTGGGAATTGTAGTTCTGCTCTCGCATTAACCACAAAGTCTCCACCAGCAGAATCACCATTAGAATCTCTTGGACCTAAACTATTATTTTCAAAGCCTCTAACAGATGAAATTCCACCAGAATAGAACCTTTCAAAGAAAGGTAATTCTTCAGTATCTCCATATCCATCACCAGTAGCTAGTCTACCTTTAAGAGCAAAAGAAACGGTATCGGTTACAGGAAAATAAGAGGCACCATTATAATTTAATTTATAATATTCTAAGTCACTTCCTGGCAGTCCCACTTCAAGAGATAAGCTGTGACGAACTCCATCAGTTGGGAACAAGAATCTATCACGGGTATCATGAATATAACTTACCTTTCCTAGAATATTGTCATAAGTATCTCCATTTTTAGCAATGAAGTTTTTAATATCATCGGGTGTGCTTTCTGAGGTAAGTATTTCACGATGCTCCCCACCAAGACTGAAACGCAAAGAATTGTCTTCAGTGACGGGAATGGTATAATTTACATCGGCGCCATACGTATTACTGCTGTAATTGGAGATATCATCTTCATCAGCATCATTCGTTTCGTAAAAAACATTAAAACCACGCCCAACACCATCAACAGTATGATATGGATTGTTATAACTTAGTCTGAATCTTTTCGTTGAATCACTCTTTTCACCGCTTACAGAAAGACTTTTACCTGTTCCTAAGAAATTATTTTGAGCTAGACCTAGATTAAATAATAAGCCATTGCTTTGGGAGTATCCTAAACCGGCATTAAATTGATTTGATGACTGTTCGCTGACAATGACATCTAAATCAACTTGATCGCTACGACCTACAACTGGCGAAGTATTAATCTTAACGCCCGAAACAAAAGGTAATCGTTGAATGCGTTTTTTGGATTGATCTACTTTCTCTTTAGATAAAAAAGAACTCTCTAATTGACGCATCTCACGACGGAAAACTTCATCTTTAGTACGGAAATTACCTCTAATATTAATTCTTCTTACGTAAGTTCTTTGGCCTTTTTCTGCTTTAAATAATAGATTTACGCGTTTATTTACATTATCGATTTGCGGTGCAATACCGATACGAGAAAAGGCAAAACCATCTTTTCCTAGTCTCGATTTAATGTCGTTACGCATCTTGGATAATTGCGTTTGTGAGAATATTTGACCTTCTTTAAGGCTTACTAACTTAGCAAGTTCTTGTTGTGAAAGGCCACTATTACCAGCAATGTTAACTTTTCCTACTCGGTATTGGTCACCTTCATTTATATTGATATTCACGATAACAGAGCGTTTGTCTTTAGATAATGATACTTGAGTAGATGCAACCTCGAAGTTTAAGTATCCTCTGTCACGATAAAAAGACGTGAGCTTATCAATATCTCCTGCCAATTTTTCTTTTGCATACTTATCCCGAGAGCTAAATAGTGATAGCTTGCTCTTTGACCCAGATTCTAATAATTTTTTTAATGTGGCCTCAGGATATGCTTTATTACCACTAATATTGACTCGCTTTATCTTCGCAACCGAACCTTCATTAACGTGTATTTTTAAAGCGACACGATTTCTCGCTAGTTTTTCAATATTCGTTTCAACATCAACAGAATAGTTTCCGTTTGCCAAATATTGTTGTTTTATTTCTTGTTCAATTTGATTTAAAGCAGCTTTATCCAGTGGTCTGCCTTTAGCTATACCTGCTTTTCTAAGTGCCTCCATTAAGGCAGCTGTTTCTATGGCTTTATTGCCAGTAACTGCAACGTTACCAATTGCGGCACGTTCTTTAACCTTAACAAGGAGTACGTTTCCACGACGAGAAACTTTAACATCATCAAAAAAGCCAGTTTTATATAATGATCTGACTAAATTAGCAGTCATGCCATCATCAAATTTTTCGCCAACACTAACGGGCACATTACTTAAAACAGTACCTGCAGTAATTCGCTCTAACCCGCTTACTTGAACGTCTGTTAGAATGAAACTATCTGCCCATGCACCTTGACTGAGCGCAAATAAACATCCTGCTAATGAAGATTGAATTATCTGTTTTTTCATATTAATACCCTGATCTTGTTTTTTTTATAAGCCCTAGATAACAGTTTAAACTGTTAACTTATTAGCCTTCCTATATCATTATATAAAGCGACAACCATTAGAAGACCTACCACACTCATCCCTATGCGCATTCCAACAGCTTCCACCCTTTCCGAAACAGGACTTCCTTTGACCAATTCGATGACGTAGTACAATAAATGTCCTCCGTCTAACATGGGTATTGGTAGCAAATTTAGCACTCCGAGACTTAAACTGACAATAGCAAGCAGTGTGAGAAAGGCAGAAAACCCGATTAACGCACTCTTTCCGGCATAATTAGCGATAGTAATAGGGCCAGATATATTTTTAAGTGAGGCTTCCCCTGTAATTAAACGGCCCATGACTTTTAATGTCATTATCGACATATCCCAAGTTTCTACCACTCCAGTTTTCATTGCTTCTAGGAAAGGAGCTTCTTTTATAAAGAATAATTCTTTTACCGCTTCTTCGTCAAATTTCCTTGCTAAGCCAACACCAATCAGTACACGTTGCTCTCCTTCTATCTCAGTTGATTTAGGAGTCATCGTTAAAGTTTGTGTCGAGCCGTTTCTTTTAACCGTTATGTTAAGAGGTTTATCAGGGCGCGCTTTTATGTATTCCGAAAAGTATTGTGTCGAAGAAACAACGTTTCCATCGATACTAACTACTTCATCATTTGCCTTCAAACCCGCTTTATCAGCAGGCTTATCTGGAAGAATAGAATTAATAATGGTCGTATGAGGCGGTTGCCAAAAACCCATTCCTGTTTTACTAAAATAATCTTTCTCATCGGATAAAAGCAATGTCTCCGACAGGTCTAACTTTCTGATAGTTTGAGAGCCAGAGTCTGTTGTTACTTGAATATTAAGGTTAGGGTTTTTTAGATATTCATTCAATAAAGTCAATCGCACTTGTTGCATCGAATTCGTTTCTACATCATTTATTGCAGTAACTAAATCTCTATCTTGAAAGCCTGCTTGCGCGGCAACTGATCCTTGCTGAATATTTCCTAAATAAGGCTTAATGGACTCTACACCCATCATTTGAATCGCGGCGAAAGCAGCTATTGCAAAGAAAAAATTAAACATTGGCCCTGCTAGGACCACTAAAAAGCGTTTCCAAACAGGTTGAGTGTTAAAAGCACGATGTTTTTCTTCCTCTTTAACATCGCCTTCGCGTTCATCAAGCATTTTGACATAACCGCCCATAGGAATAGCTGCGAGTACGTATTCAGTAGCATCTTTATCTTTTGATTTATAAGTCCAAATAGGTTTGCCAAAGCCGATTGCAAAGCGGATTATTTTAATACCTAACTTTCGAGCAACCCAGAAGTGTCCAAATTCATGGATACCAACTAAAATGGCTATTGCCACTAAAAATGAAATTATAGAAATAAGAATGGTCATAATATATTCGGAGTTTTTATTAATTTGTATTTGTAACAAATAGTCGATGCTTGTAGTGAGTAGTTTCCGATAAAGCGGCTATAAATAGACTCTAAACTATATGAAAGAGTTCACTTTGCTTCTACCTACTTTAATATATCTATTTGCACAATCACGACTGCTTAAATTTTGACCAAGTATATCATCAATATTATTAGGTGTCCCTGAAGGAGCCTGCTCTAAAACGTTTTCAATTATTAGTGGTATATCTGTAAATTTAATCTGTTTATCCAAAAAAGAGGCTACAGCAATTTCATTTGCAGCATTTAGCGCAATGCTCGCATATCCACCTGAGCGATGAGCATCAAAAGCAAGCTGTAAACAACGGTAACGATGGTAATCAGGTTTTTCAAAGTCCAGTCGAGCCACGTCAAATATATCTAATTGCTCTACACCTGATTCAATACGCTTTGGATAAGCCAATGCATAAGCAATTGGCGTCCTCATATCTGGATTACCTAATTGTGCCAACACTGAACCATCGGTGTATGAGACCATTGAATGAATGGTACTTTGCGGATGAATAACCACCTGAATTTGATCTACAGAAACATCAAATAGCCAACAAGCCTCAATAACTTCCAAACCTTTGTTCATCATTGTGGCTGAATCAACAGAAATCTTTTGACCCATAACCCAATTGGGGTGAGCAACTGCTTGTTCAGGTGTGACATCTTGCAGACTATCAATTGATCGCTCTCTAAATGGACCACCAGAACCTGTGAGTAATATTTTTGTTACTCCCTGTTTTTCTTGAATACCATTTACCGGCCTTGGCATCGCCTGAAAAATAGCATTATGTTCGCTATCTATAGGTAGTAGTTCCGCAGCATTGTCAGCTATAGCATCCATAAACAGCTTGCCAGACATCACCAGTGATTCTTTATTAGCCAGCATGACTCTTTTACCAGCCTTCGCCGCAGCTAAATTTGGAAGTAGCCCTGCAGCACCAACGATAGCCGCCATAACGTAATCAACAGCATCAAGGGAGGCCACAAATTCTAATGAGTCTGTGCCGGATAAAACTTTGGTTTGAGATGAGGATTTTACTAGGGCTTGTTGTAATACCTCAGCCTTATTATGGTCAACCATTACCGCATAAAGCGGTTGATATTTAAGACATTGTTCTTTTAATTTTTCTACATTACTGTTTGCAGTTAACGCAATAACAGTGAAATCACTATTATGTAGTGAAATCACATTAAGAGTATTTACACCAATGGTACCCGTGGAGCCGAGGATGCAAATACCCTTGGAGTGCTTCATATCTGGATAGCAGACCAGTTTATTCCAAGAGCAAATAGAGGTAATGCGGCAATTAAACCATCAACACGATCAAGAATTCCCCCATGACCAGGTAAAATATTACCAGAGTCTTTTGCTCCTGCTTCTCGTTTTATTAAACTAATGAACAAGTCGCCAGCTACAGACATTAGTGCCACGATCACTGATAAGTAAATAAAGCTACTAAAATAACCTTCTTCTAAACCTAATAAAGATGCACCAATAAACGCCACTATTAATGAAGCTACAATACCACCCAATAGACCTTCGCGCGTTTTACCAGGGCTAATCTGAGGAACTAGTTTATTTTTTCCAAATGATTTACCTGTAAAGTATGCACCGGTATCAGCTGCCGCAACTAGCAAGACAAGAAACAAAACGAGATAAGGACTATGACTGTGAAGAATAACAGCCGCACTCCATGCTGAAACAATGACAAAGAAACCAGAAAGCCTCAACATCAAAGGGTTATTTTTATAGAAGTCTGTGCCTTGCTTGTACTTAAGCAACATAACTAAGTTGATAAACCACCAAAAAAAGCCCAAGGTCACAAAAAACCAACTTAAAGTTACCGACTTATAGGCGAAATATGCGAGCAATAACATCCATGCTACGTAAAGTCCTTTGCGAATATCTTTTAGGGAAACAAGATTAGCCCATTCAGTGCCACCAATACTTATTAACAATATAAGCGTTACTATCGCAAACCAAGGTGTTGAAAACACCAATATAAAGATTAATGCAGCTACTATTAATACAGATGCTGTAATAATTCTAGTTTTTAAAGCTTCAGTCATTGTTATTTTCCTCTTCTGCAATCACTTGTTCACTGGTTTTACCAAAACGTCGTTGTCTTGATGAATAATCTTGAATTGCTATATTTAAACTTTCAGCATTAAAGTCAGGCCACAAAGTATCAGTAAAATGTATTTCAGCGTAAGCCATCTGCCAGATCAAAAAGTTACTGATGCGCTTCTCACCGCCTGTCCTAATGAATAAGTCAGGATCAGGAAAGTCTCTCGTTGAAAGATGTTGAGTAATATCTTCTTCTGAAATTGCAGCCGATGTTTTCTCTCCAGACTCAATGAGTTTCCCAATATTCTGTGTAGCTTTCGTGATATCCCATCGACCACCATAATTGGCAGCAACTATTAAATTAAGTCCCGTACAATGAGCTGTCATTTCTTCAACTTGTTTGATTTTATCTTGTAATTTTTCAGAAAAAGCAGAGAGGTCGCCAACAATTTTTAGTTTAACATTATTTTTTTCCATAGACCTTGCTTCGCGATCTAATGCTAGCATGAACAGTCCCATCAAATTTTTGATTTCTTCTTCAGGACGCTTCCAATTTTCACTACTAAAGGCAAATAAACTTAAGCTTTCAACACCTATGTTACCGCACGTTTTAACAATTTCGCGAACAGCATCTACACCTTTTTTGTGTCCCATGAAACGAGGGCGATTTTTTGCTCTCGCCCAACGTCCATTTCCATCCATAACAATTGCTATGTGGCTAGGTATTTTAAGTGATTGACTCATAATTTATTTAAGGACTATTACCTTAAACCTTCATCAAATCTGCTTCTTTTACAGCAACAACTTCATCAATTTCTTTTACGAATTTATCGGTTAGTTTTTGCACATCATCTTCAGCATTTCGTTGAATATCCTCAGATATTTCTTTTTCTTTTTCTAACATTTTGAAGTCTGAATTTGCATCACGGCGAATGTTGCGAATCGCTATTTTTCCATTTTCGCCTTCATTTTTTACAACTTTAACTAAATCACGACGTCGTTCTTCAGTTAGTTGAGGCATAGGGATACGAATTACTGTTCCCGCTGAATTTGGGTTTAAACCAAGGTCTGATTTCATAATAGCCTTTTCAACAGCTTGAACCATTGGTCTTTCCCAAGGTGTAACTGTCAATGTTCTTGCATCTTCAACACCAATACTCGCTACTTGACTTAATGGTGTATCACTTCCGTAGTAATCGACCATTATATGTTCAAGTAAGCTAGGATGAGCACGTCCTGTTCTTACTTTAGCTAGTTCCTGTCGTAGTGAATCGATGCTTTTTTTCATTCTAACTTCAGCATCTTTTATAATATCGTTAACCATTTTACTTTTCCTATCTGTAGCTCTTATTTAATTTTAGTTAATAAAACTATTTATACTTATTAATTAAGACTTTTCTATGCAGAATCTTATTATATTTCAACCAATGTACCTGTTTCTTTATTTCCATTGATTATTTTTTCCAATGCACCTTCATCAAACATATTGAAAACACATAATGGCATTTTATTCTCTCGACATAATACCATTGCCGTTAAATCCATTACACCCAACTCTTGGCTAATTGCCTCATCAAAGCATAATGTATCATAACGTTTGGCATCAGGATTTTTCATTGGATCTGAACTATAAATACCATCGACTTTTGTGGCTTTGAGCAACAAATCAGCTTGGATTTCAATTGCTCTCAAACTGGCTGCGGTATCAGTAGTAAAATAAGGACTACCAGTTCCTGCGGCAAAAATAACGACATCGCCTTTGTTTAAGTATTCACGTGCTTTATGTGCCGAAAACTCTTCACCCACTTGATCTATTTTTAAGGCGGACATTACGTGACATTTAACACCTAATTTACCAATCGCATCTTGGATAGCGAGAGCATTCATTACTGTAGCCAGCATGCCCATTTGATCTCCACTTACACGATCAATTCCAGCCTGCGCTAAACCAGCACCTCTAAAGATATTTCCGCCACCGATGACAAGTGCAACTTGGGTTCCTGACTGTTGCTGTTTAACAACTTCAGACGCTGTTTGAGCAAGAATTTCAGCATCATAACCAAAATCATGTTGGCCCATCAGCGCTTCGCCGCTTAGCTTAAGTAATATTCGTTTATATTGCTGGCTCATTTAACTATCCATTTAATTTTTTGCATAGACTACACAATAATCTTACGAGTTACCATAATGGATTTGCCGTAAACACTCATAGTCTTTAACTGATTATATAAGAATTTATATTAGTAATGAGCATGCTTTACAAGCTCGTCAGTCAATTAAAGTTTCATTATTTTTAGCGATAAAATAACAACATCAGATTGAAATAGAGTATCCAATAAATAATAAAAGCACACCCCCCTACTTTTTGATCCTTTAAATGCCTCTAGGTTCTTGCTTATAAAATAACACTAATTGTTTATAAACCTCTGGACAATTTTGTTTAAGAATACTTGGAGCTGTAAAGAATGTTTCACTAGCTACAGCAAAAAATTCAGCTGGATTCGTTGCCGCATATTCATTGATTGCAGTCGGCTCATGGTTTCTTATCTTCTTAACAAGAATATCATAAGCTTCACTTAGAGACTGAGTCCAAACAGACCTGCGCATATTAGGATGAAGTGGAGGCATACCATTTGCTCGCCCATTCAACATATCTAATTTATGTGAGAATTCATGGATGGTTACATTGTGACCTGCGCGTGGGCTAAAGCTATCTCTTTCAACATCTGTCCATGCAAGTATCACCGGGCCACGTGACCATGCTTCACCTGTCGCAGTAATAGTATCTTCGCTTACTAAGCCGTTAGTATCAGTACTGTTTCTATAAATAACGAAAGCATCTGGGTATACGACAATTTCAATCCATCCATCGTAATAGCTTATATCCAAATTTAAAATGGGTAGACAAGCTTGAATGGCTACTATCATTTCTTTTTCATTATCTAGCTCAAATCCCTTAACACCCGTGAAGGTTTTCTCGTATATAAAAAGAGTAACAAGCTTCTTTAGTTTATACAGATCTTTATGATCTAAATTTCGACAGATAGGTAATGAATTAGCGAGTTTTCCCCAAATAACAGGAGATATAGGATTTTTTCTTAAAATAAAATACGTCTTTATTTTTGTCATCAGTTTAAACATTTCTTATCTCTGGCAAAGCCATTTCTATTAGTTGCTTGAGATAGTAAATATTGGGTATTAATAGTGGTATTCAATACTTAATAAAATGACACCCCCTACCTTTTCGACTGTTTTAATTTTTCTTGAAAAATTTGATTATCGACAAGAGTTATCAACCAGTTGTTGGACACGACTAGTTCGAGGACTATTTGCTCTTTCAGAAATCATTAAAGTGTCTCTCCAAACTAGGCATGAAAGATCTTGTTTGTTCCAAGCTTTGTATAAAAAGCCGAGATTAATCTGTTGGCTAATTGTGCCAGCAATACTTTTATTATTTTGGTAAATTTTAATGGCTTGTTTATGCTGCTCTTCAGCTTTTAAAAAGTTTCTTTGTTTTCGATTGGCTATTGCTAATCTACCTAACTCATCTGCCACACTATTGTCTTGAGTAGCATTAGGATCAATACCATTGGCTTTAGCAAAGTAATCTTGTGCTTTATCAGTTTCACCGTTTTCTTCTGCTAGCTCACCAAGACTTTTATATATCGCTGGTTTACTCTCTTCAAAATTATTATTTGTATTTAATTCTAAGGCAATTTGGTACTGGTTTTGTGCCTTAATATTTAATTTCATGGCTTGAAATAAACCACCTAAAGCAGAATGGGTTTCCGCTAGTTTTTTGAATTCATTACGTTCAGAAAAATTTGATAATGCTGTTTTATAATAATTTTCTGCTTGAGCGAAACGTTCAGAGCCTTTGTATAGGTTAGCAAGATGGAAACTAATTTCAGCAATACCATTATTGTCTTCTATTTTTTTATAGATACTCAATGCTTCATTAAAAGCATCCTCTGCTTCGACTAATTTACCTTTAGATACATTCAACAATCCAAAGTTTGATAATGTTAAAGCTTGATTTGCAGTGCTTTGATTGGCGAATGACTGGACGCGTTTATACGCTTTTTCTGCTAAATCTAACTGCTTAAGTTGACGATGAACATCCCCTTGACGGGAGTAAGCAATAATATTCTCAGGATCAATCTCAGCCGCTTTTTGATACGCTTGAAGCGCTTGTCGTGATGAGCTTAAATTTTGAATATTTCCTATATTTATCCAAGTTTGTGATGCTTCACGTAAATCTGATTGAGTAGTGGCTAAGGTTATAAGTGATTTTTTAGCAGCATTTATGTTACTACTTTGAAGTTCAGAAAGGACTTTTTTAGCTTGAAGGCTGTTTACCCCATTCAATGTTTCTAGGGTTATTTCTAAAGCCTTTTTTTGCTCATTTCTGTCGTCTTCAGTACCGTTAAAATATCTAGAAACCAATTCATTTGAAAGTGACTTTGCATTAAAAACTATTTCAGATTGTTCCGTAAGTATTGGCCGCTTATTCTTTGACTTGGTAATATTTAGCTGGTCAGGTTGAGGGTAAAACACCAAAAAACCTATGCCAATTGATATGAGAAGCAAGGGTGCAAACCAGTTAAACCAATTTGATTTCTGCTTGGTTTTTGTTAATTTTTTAGGTTCATGTACTTTGACTGTAACTTTAGGCTGATAAGATGATTGTTTAGAATCTATTTCTGGCTCAACTCTACGTGCCGCCTGAGGGTCTTTTATCGTTTTTTTAAACATTTATATCTTAGCTTAGAGTTTCTAAAGTTCTTCTGGTTTTTTTATACTTAACGTACGACTTTTATTATAACTAATTTTAACTTTTGGTCCTTTATCAGCTGACCTTTCTTTTACCTCAGCAGCTAAGCTTTTTCCTTCTCTACCTTTAGGTAAGTCAGTGCCCACTCTACTCACACCCACCTTACGCGCTTTTGTATTGTTGCTCTTTCTGTGAGTTCCACCATTTAATCTACCAAATGGTCCTTTATGCTGTCGACGAGGAGTTCCGTCAGCTTCTTGTGTTTGCTTATTCGTATTTTTTGATCGTCCTTTAGCAGAGGTATTGCGTCTTTTATTCTTATCGTTTGTCTTTGCTTGCCCTGTAGCTTGGTCACTATTATTGCTTGCCGCACCCTTATTAGTTCTAGTTCGATTGTTGCTGTTATTGTTATTGTTATTGCTCTTATTATTACTGTTTCGAGCGCCAGTTTTAGCTCTAGCACCATGTCTTTTTTGGTTTGAATTATTTGGCTTTCTGCCTTTATTGTTTGAGTTGTTTCTAGCTCTTCCCTTACTGAGGTTAACAAAAGGTTTCAAAGGCTCAAGACCAGGAATAGTAATTTGATCAAGTTTTACATCAAATGCTTTTTCAAGCGCTTTTAATTCATTAAAGTTGTAACCATCAAGAATTAATAGAGTCGCATTTTCATGGTCTTGTTCGTGTCTATTCAGACGTGTTAAATAATTGTCAATGCTGTGCGGCAAATCAAAATTGATGATATTCGTGTCTAATTTCGACATCAGATCATTATCTAAATCAACTTTAGATTGATCACTATAAATAATGATATCGCAATCAGTTAGCTCATCACTATCTACCTCATCAATCAATTCAGCGGCATGACCATGATTTGAGAGATTGTCTTGCAGTGTTTTAGCTGCTTTGTCTGTAGCGGTGTATATAATTGTAGGCTCGCCTGCAAACTCATCCATAAGATGATCCATCATCGCTATTTTATGGGTATAGTCATCCGCGACATGGACTTTCTGTGACATTAATTCTTCTATATTTATCATTGTGCTCTGTGGTTTATTATTATTGTTTTGGGTAGGCTGAATTTCAGGTTGACTTGAATTGTTTTGTTGATGCTGAGGATGAGTTGTTTCAACCTCTACAAATTCTTCTTCACTCTCTTCAGTATCACTATCTAGTGTAATTTGCTCTGCATTAGGGAATAGTGATTCGGCATAGGGCGTTATTTCATCATCTTCTGTAACGAAGGTAACTGCTGAACATTCATCACCAGCTTGCTTTAATATACTTTCAACTAAACCTTGCAGATTCTTTCGATAAATACTGGATAGATCATCTATGATTAACATTTCTAACTGAGAGAAGTCTGCTTTACCGTTGTTCATTAAATCATTTAGGCGACCTGGTGTAGCAATCATTATATCTAAAGGGCGGCGCATTAATCTCATTTGAGTTTGATACGGTCTGCCGCTTACAATAAAACCAAATCGCATGGTTAAGTCACTACTTAGGCGTTTTATGGTGTAATTGATTTGGCTGACACGGTCCCTTCGCGAAGTGAGTATTAGGATTCTAGCTCCACGCTTTTCAGGTGCAGGATTCTCTAAAATATAATTCATTGCGGGAATCAAAAAGGCACCCGTTTTACCTGAAGCTGATTGACTCCGGATAAGTACGCTTTTTCTCGCTGCCACTATCGGAATGAGTTGCGCTTGAAGATCTGTCGGAGATTCATACCCAGCAGCTTCAATTGACTGAATGAATTCTTTATTTAAGTTAAAGTCTGAAAATGACAAGTTTGGGTTCCCACCGTTAATTCAACGGGTAATGCGAATTCAAAAATTCACATGCGTAAATAGAAATAATTTCAATAAAATTGAATGGTTAATTCGTTATAGATAAATTTGGAATATAGTATTTATTAGCCTAATATTTCATTATGATTTGAAATAAAATTAGCCGAATATGATCGTATAAGATTTCATTAATGACGGCTTAAATAAGTGGATACCACGTCCCCATTTCGTAATATAAAATTGTTAGAAGAAATATTACTTTGAAACTTTTTTGGGTATCTTGTATCTCTAAGAGATACATTTAGGGCAGTAAAATTTAGTTTTAACGAGAAAACACACTGCGTTGTATTTGGAATCTATAACATCTGATTAAGGGAGTCAAGCTAATAGGGTGCCGAAGGTATAGCTTTAAAGCCTTATTTCATAGGGCTAAGTAACAACTGACTCTTTAAAAATAACGAGTACTACAATGTAAAGTAGTCATTAAGAGTGAGGTAACATTGCTCGCCAGTTCTTCTCTTCATCTCTCAAAGTTAAAATTTCAACTCCATCGTTAGTGCAATACAGCGTATGCTCCCACTGTGCAGAGTATTTATGATCTTTAGTAATTACGGTCCAATTATCTGGTAATGTTTTGATCTGTCGCTTACCTTGGTTAATCATAGGCTCAATAGTAAAAGTCATACCTTCTTCGATGGTAATTCCCGTATCAGGTTTGCCGTAATGAAGTACTTGAGGTTCTTCATGGAAGTTTTCACCTATGCCATGACCACAGTATTCACGTACTACCGAATAATGAGCCGCTTCGGAAAATGTTTGTATAGCATGACCGATATCCCCTAGTTTTACCCCAGGTTTTACCATATCTATACCTATATACATTGCTTTTTGAGCAATATCACATAATCGTTGCGTAGCTGGGTTAGGCTTACCGATAATAAACATTTTACTGGTGTCACCGTGAAAACCATCTTTAATTACAGTGATGTCGATATTAATAATATCGCCTTTCTTTAGTTTTTTTTCAGCGGGTATACCGTGACACACGACATGATTGACTGAAGTACAAATAGATTTAGGAAAACCGTGATAATTCAAGGGTGCAGGAATTGCATCTTGGGTGTTGATTATATATTCATGGCAGATTGCATTTAATTCGTCTGTAGTAATGCCTGCCACAACATGCGGACCAATCATATCCAATACATCTGCGGCAAGACGTCCTGCTATCCGCATTTTTTCTATTTGTTCAGGAGTTTTAATTTGAATGGCCATGCAGTTACTTCGTATTTGATTTATTTAAAATTAGCTAGGATTATGCCGTGTTTCGATTCATAAGCGAAACAGTTTGTTAGATCAATCTGTTTATGATATAAAGTGCGCCGCGTTGAATTGGCTAGTTCATTATGAGCTAATACTATTTTGCGTAAACTTAAGGAGTATTAGTCATTTTGGCTATTACTTCAAATTCACACACATATCACTTAAAGTATTGCAGGGTGCTTGTGTTTTTTCTTAGTTGCTATTCATTATAAGTGCAATTAAGACAAAAACTTACAGGTTGTCTTACTGGATATGTGGAGGCCTAACCCATGAGGATATATCTATGGCTAAAGTAAGCATGCGCCAAATGCTGGAAGCAGGTGTTCATTTCGGACATCAAACCCGCTATTGGAACCCAAAATGGCACCTTATATTTTTGGTGACCGTAATAAAATTCACATCATTAACCTTGAACAAACACTACCAATGTTTAACGATGCGTTAAATTTTGCTGGCAAAATCGCAGCAAAAGGTGGCAAGGTAATGTTCGTAGGCACTAAACGTGCTGCACAAACTGCAATTCGTGACGAAGCAACTCGTTGTAAAATGCCTTATGTTGATCAACGTTGGTTGGGCGGAATGCTCACTAACTACAAAACTATCAAACAGTCTGTTCGTCGTATGCAAGAAATCGAAAAGATGGAAGCTGACGGAACGATTCTTCGTGGCGGTAAAAAAGAAGCATTAATGCTTACTCGTGAACTTGAAAAACTAAACAAAGGTTTAGGTGGAATCAAGGACATGCGTTCGCTTCCAGATGCTCTATTCATTATTGATGTTGGACATGAAAGTATTGCAGTTAAAGAAGCAAAAACTTTAGGTATCCCAGTTATCGGTGTTGTTGATACAAATAACAGCGCTGACAATATTGATTACATTATCCCTGGTAATGATGACGCGATACGCGCAATTCAGTTATACACCTCTGCGATTGCTGACTCTGTTGTTGAAGGTCATTTAGCTGCAGCAACAAACGCAGAAGAAATGGCTGCAGCGGCTCCTGCTCCAAAAGCAGCACCGAAAGCAAAAGCTGATGACAAACCAGAAGCAAAAGTAACAAAGAAAGAAGCGGCTCCTGCGAAAGAAGAAGCTCCTGCTGCTAAATCAGATGAAGCTGATGACCTAAAGAAAATCGAGGGTGTTGGTCCAAAGATCGCTGAAGTACTTGGCGAAGCTGGCGTTTCAACATTTGCTGCATTAGCAAAGATGGATCGCGATGCAATTAAAGCTATCTTAGATACTGTTGCTACTTTGAAATCTAAAGAGCCTAAAACTTGGCCTCAACAAGCGGCACTAGCTGCAGATGGAAAGTGGGACGAGCTTAAAGTTTTACAGGATGAATTAATGGGTGGTGTTTAAACCCTTATATCATCTTAAGTGATATGAAGCGTTGGGCTCCCTGACGCTTTAAACAATTTGTTTGAATTTCAAGAATGCCTTTTTAGAAGGCATTCTTGCTAACTTATTCTGAGGAATTTGATATGGCTATTACAGCTACAATGGTTAAAGAACTCCGCGAGCGCACAGGCGCTGGCATGATGGAGTGTAAGAAAATGCTTACCGAAACTAACGGTGACATGGAAGCAGCAATCGACACTATGCGTAAGTCAGGTGCGGCTAAAGCTGATAAAAAAGCAGGACGTGTTGCAGCAGAGGGTAAAGTTGTTATTACTGTTTCTGATGATGGCAAAGAAGCATCTATCATCGAAGTAAATTGTGAAACAGATTTCGTTGCGAAAGATGAGAACTTTGTTGGTTTTGTTGCTGCAGCTGGTGCTCGCGTATTAGCTGATAAGCCTGCTGATGTTGCTGCATTATCTGCTTTACCATTAGATTCTGGCGAGACAGTTGAAGAGACTCGTGCAAATCTAGTCGCTAAAATTGGCGAGAACATGCAAGTGCGTCGTTTTGAACTATTAAGTTCTGAAGGCTTAGTATGTGCATACAGCCATGGCGTTAAAATTGGTGTTGCTGTGGCAATGACTGGTGGTGACGAAGCATTAGGAAAAGACATCGCAATGCATATTGCAGCAAGTCGTCCTACTTGTGTTTCTGAAGAGCAAGTTCCTGCAGAATTACTTGAGAAAGAGAAAGAAATTCTTATCGCTCAAGCTGAAGGTAGTGGCAAGCCAATGGAAATCATCGAGAAGATGGTTGAAGGACGCATGCGTAAATACTTAGCTGAAATCACTCTAGTAGGTCAGCCTTTTGTTAAAAATCCTGATCAAACTGTGGGTCAGCTATTAAAAGCTGCAGGCGCAGAAGTGACTTCATTTACTCGTTATGAAGTAGGTGAAGGTATCGAGAAGAAAGTAGAAGACTTTGCTGCAGAAGTAATGGCACAAGTTAAAGGTAGCTAAAATATTTTTTGAATATTTAAACTACTCAGAAAAAAGGAGCGATATTCGCTCCTTTTTTCTGCCTGAATTACTTGCCTGTATTTCATTCAGGTCAATTAAATAGTATCAAAAAGTGGGGGGGTGTCATTCTAGTTGCTAATAACCCACATTTTAATCATCAAACCTCATTGATAAATCAACGGCAATCACGTCCTTAGTAATTTGACCGATTGAGATAAAATCTACACCTGTCTCTGCGATGGGTAATATCGTTTCAAGATTGATACCACCCGATGCTTCTAAATCGATTTTTCCATCGTTTTCAAGCACTGCCGCACGCATGGTTTTTAGATCAAAATCATCCAGCATTATCACGTCCGCACCCGCTTTGCTGGCTTCTCTAAATTCTTCCAATGTTTCCGTTTCAACTTCAACACGTATAGTTGGATGTAGTTTTTTAGCTTGAGCGACCGCTGCCGTAATTGAGCCCGCAGCCATAATATGATTTTCTTTAATTAAAATCATATCGTACAAACCAATTCTATGATTTCGACCACCACCACATAGCACCGCATATTTTTGTGCATCACGCATATTTGGAATAGTTTTACGTGTATCTAAGACCTTAGTATTTGTATGTGCGATTAATTTAACGTAGCGATTGGTTTGCGTTGCTGTTGCTGACAGTGTTTGAGTAAAATTCAAAGCCGCACGTTCACCACTTAATATAGCGCGTGAATTTCCCGATAGAGTACATAGAATTTCATTTGCAGAAACCTTATCGCCATCTTTGAAGTTCCAATTAATCTCTACATTCGCATCTATTTGATGAAAGACTTCATTAAACCAAGCAACACCTACTAAAATAGCATCATCACGGCAAACCACCTTAGCTGTTGATGTATTCTCTTTCGGAATCAAATCAGCGGTTACATCACCGGTGCCAATGTCTTCAATTAACGCTTGTTTAACGTGTGCAGATATATTTTCTGGAAGTTTCATTCATACCTTCTTATAAATTCATGACTAAATAGCAGAGGCTAGCTTACCGTATTATTAATTCCTTTCCATAAATAAATTGAAACATAAATTAGCAACAAATGATTTCGCCAGTTCAAATCCCGTCGATACGAACCCACTCAATTAAACAATCATGTTTCAGTATTTTTAGTATAATCACACCATGAAAACATATTTAGTTGGCGGCGCCGTAAGAGATAAAATTCTAGGATTACCTATCAAAGATCGAGATTGGGTTGTGACGGGCGCTACGCCTGAAAAAATGCTTGAGCTTCATTACACTCCCGTTGGGAAAGATTTTCCCGTGTTCTTACATCCAAAAACTCATGAAGAATATGCTTTAGCACGCACTGAACGCAAAACTGCCGCAGGTTATCATGGCTTTCAATTTCACGCGGATCCAGATGTAACTTTAGAAGAAGATATACTGCGCCGAGACTTAACCATTAATGCGCTAGCTGAAGATGACGCAGGAAATATCATTGATCATGTCAATGGTCGCGCCGATATAGAAAACCGACTATTGCGTCACGTATCACCCGCGTTTGCTGAAGACCCTGTTCGTGTTTTACGTATTGCCCGCTTTGCCGCACGTTTTGCGCACCTTGGGTTTAGCGTAGCTGATGAAACGATGGACTTAATGCGAAATATGGTCAAAGCCGGTGAAATAAATGCACTAGTAGCAGAACGTGTTTGGCAGGAAACTCAGCGCGCTTTAACAGAACCCGCACCCGATGTTTTCATTGAGGTGTTACGAGAATGCGGCGCTTTGGCGATCTTATTTCCTGAGATTGATCGTCTCTTTGGTGTACCGCAACCTGAAGAGCATCACCCAGAAATTGATACGGGTGTTCACACCATGATGGTATTGCAACAAGCCTGTTTACTCAGTGAAGATCCACTGGTGCGATTCGCCGCACTTACTCATGACTTAGGAAAAGGCACTACAGCAAAAGATTTATTGCCGCATCATTACGATCATGAAGAACGCGGCGTCAACTTAGTGATAGAACTATGCGAACGCTTTAAAGTACCAAACCAATATCGTGAGCTTGCTGTCATTAC
>CALFUP010000315.1 GCA_937929875.1 uncultured Cocleimonas sp.
GGTATTGTTTATTTCGACTAATGATAATTACAAATTACTGAGATATTTAAATGACTAGTCCTTTCAAGTTTCACGATAAAACAATATTTGTATCAGGTGGTACCAGTGGCATTAATTTTGGTATTGCCAAAAACTTTGCCGTAAATGGTGGCAATGTTGTAGTCATGAGTCGCTCTCAAGACAAAGTCGATACGGCCGTTGAGATGCTCAGTAGCTACGGCGTTAATAGCATGGGTTTCTCAGCAGATGTTCGTGATTATGATGCCGTTGAAAATGCTTTTAGCGAAACCGTAAAAGCCTTTGGTGAAATTGATGTGTTAGTTTCAGGCGCAGCGGGAAACTTTCCCGCTCGTGCTGCCGATATGTCGCCTAATGCCTTTAAATCAGTGATTGATATTGATTTGCTTGGCAGCTACCACGTTTTACGTGCTGCCTACCCTCACCTAAAAAAACCGGGTGCATCGGTGATTAATATTTCTGCTCCACAGGCATTTGTACCCATGCAATTACAATCTCATGTTTGCGCAGCTAAAGCAGGTGTAGATATGCTTACCCGCACGCTCGCAATGGAATGGGGCGCAGAAAAAGTTCGCGTCAATTCAATTGTACCCGGCCCGATAAAAGATACAGAAGGCATGGCGAGACTTGCTCCAACACCTGCCATCATGGAAGCTGTGAAGCAATCAGTACCATTAAAAGAGCTAGGTAGTGCGGATGACATTGCCAATGCAGCGATGTTTTTAGCCTCACCAGTGGCGAGCTATATCAGTGGTGCGGTTCTTCCTGTTGATGGCGGCTGGTCGTTAAGTGGAGCGAGTGCAATGATGGATGAACTAGTTAAACTTATGCCGAAATAATTAGGACGATTAAGCTTATTAAGTTGTTAACTTTACAAAATTCTAATTGAGCCCATTAGTAATATGTCGCTAGAAAGAGCCATTAAAATGATTTATTCGTTTTAAAAACGAACCAAAGCCTCAAAAAGTAGGGGGGTGTCCTTTTATAGCTTTTAAACACAATAAAAGATCAAACTCCTATTTCTGCAGTCACTAATCAGCTTTTTTCAGTGTCATCGCTAAACGATATAGCTCATTCTTTTTTCGCCCTGTAATTTTTGCCGCAAGACTAGCCGCTTGTTTTACTGGGAGCTCATCTAAAAGAATACTCAATAAATCCGTGCTAGATTTTTCGATTAAATCGTCATCGCTCTGTTCTTCGTGACCTTCCACCATCAACACAAACTCGCCTTTTTGGTGCATTGGGTCTGCATTTATCCAATTATTTAATTGCGCGATATCACCTCTAAAAACCTGCTCGTAAAGCTTAGTCAACTCTCGGGCCAAAACCACTTTGCGCTCTGCGCCATAGATGTCTAACATCGCTTGAATAGTCACAGCCACGCGATGGCTAGATTCGTAATACACTTGGGTTCGTGGTTCTAATACATTTGCCTGTAACACCTTGTTTCTACCCACAGACTTAGCAGGTAAAAAACCCTCAAAAGTAAAACGGTTTGTCGGTAATCCTGCGATAGAAAGCGCAGTAATAATGGCACTTGCGCCTGGTATGGGCTCTATTTTATAGCTTGAATTAGCATCAGAACCATTCCCACCTAATTCATTCACTAAATGATAGCCAGGATCACTAATTAAAGGTGTACCCGCATCGCTAACTAAGGCGATATTTTCTCCAGCATCCAACCACCCTTTAATTTGCTCAATACGATTGGTTTCATTGTGATCATGTAATGCCTGTAAATCTCCTTGAATACCAAAGTGGGTTAATAATTTTCGCGTGTTTCTTGTATCTTCAGCACAGATTTTATCTACCTTTTTCAAGATCTCGATTGCTCGATGCGTTATATCGCCTAAGTTTCCTATAGGTGTAGCAACAATATACAAAGTGCCTCTAAGGTCATTTCGCTTATCACTTGTATTTACACTTGACGTTGTGGCTGTATTTTCTGTAGTCATTAATGGTATATTCTTGATTGAATTGATTATTTTTTACGCACGTATTGGTACACTTTTACTTACATAAGAATGGATGCAACATGGAAACTAGCTTGATCTCAGTTAATACTTCTTTCAAAACAGCTCTAGCCACAACGCTCTTAGCACTAGCTATTAGTGCTTGTTCAACTAATCCTATTGTAACGCAATTACCCTCAACCGGATCTGCTAATTCAGCTCCGCTTGTAGGACAAGATATTGCCCAAGCCAATACTTTTTTAGCTACTGGAAAGAAACGCGAAGCAGCTGATGCGTATTTCAGAGCATCGAACAACTATCGTTCACCAGAACGTGAAAGACTTATTTTACAAGCTGCCGAGCTATCTTCAGTTTTCAACGATAATGCACTCACCCAGCAATACTTAGCACCACTAAATTATTCTCAATTAAACAATGAACACAAGTCTCGTTTTCGTTTAGCTCAAGCACAGCTAGCTTTAAATGATAGAAATTACCGCGAAACGTTAAGAATCCTGCCACAGCGTGTGAATGATTTACCTGAAGAATTAGGAAATAAAATATTAAAAACACGCTTGAGTGCTGCTCAATCTAGTGGTGACAAATTGTCATTAGTACAAGAGCTGGTTCTACAAGAATCAAACTTAAAACAAGATTACGAAAAGTCACTCAATCACGATCGAATTTGGAATCACGCTCAACAAATCCCTGCTTTTCAATTGGAAGAAGCGAAAAATAAAATCAGTCATCCTATCGTTAAAAACTGGTTAAGCTTGGCTCAGTTATCGCGTATTTCTAAAAACGGCCCGGCGAGTAAAAAACAGTCTCTAAGAGGTGACTTAGGCACATGGATACAAAACAACACCAATCATCCAGGAATGACTAAAGCGTTGGGCTTATTAAATACCGGACCTACTACCACTGTCACTCCTTATAGCGAAGATACAAAAAAACCTTTAGTTATAAAATCAACGGTTCAACGACCTGTAGCTACCAAGCCAGTCGTTAAAAAGCCTGTACCAAATAAACCTGTCGTAGTTCGTCCAGCTGTAAAAGCACCGGCGGTAAAAACGAATACAACACAGACCCCTGCAGTCAAGAAAACAATCAAAGCGGATCCAAAGGTTAAATCGCTTTATGAGAGTATTAAAAAACAAATAAACAAAGGCTAACTAGAAGGTGTCAGAACAGCAGCAGTTGTCTTTATTTGAAAAACTAAAATCATTTCAAATAAAGACAAGGGGAAAATCACTTACAAAAAAGAAAAGCCAAGGGGATAAGGCTGAAAATTTAGCTTATAAATATTTACTAAAACAAGGCTTAATTCTTATCGACAAAAACTACAGCACGAAAGCTGGTGAAGTCGACTTGATTATGCGCGATAAAAACGATGCAGAAACTCTAATCTTTATCGAGGTACGTTACCGTAAAAATGCAGACTTCGGTGGTGCCGCAGCGAGCGTTACTCCAAAGAAACAACAACGTATCATCAAAGCAGCACTTGCTTATCAACAGCAACACTCACCCCAGTCGTCTATGCGTTTTGACGTGGTTGCGATTGAAGGTGATAATATAGACAACAAGATAGATAATAAGATGAGTCAGGGAATTAATATAAATTGGATCGTGAGTGCATTTAATGGGTTTTAAACATTTAAAACAAAGTAATGAGCTTTAAATGAATTCCCCTATATTGCGCAAATTCAAGTCGGTGGCTGAGCCTGTCGAAGCACACCCTCCTACTTTTTTATCTAATGTAGATAAAAGAGAATCAACTTTTTAACCGTAACAATTCATAAGAAGACATCACCCAATATGAACAATTCACGCGTCGACTTCTTTCGCGAAGCGGCACCTTACATTGATAAATATCGTGGCA
>CALFUP010000316.1 GCA_937929875.1 uncultured Cocleimonas sp.
AATATTTACCTGATTGGTCAAAGCACCTTAAGCAAAGACGGTAACTACGAATCAAATGACCTAGTCACCCTTGGTACTAAAGCGGAATTGACCGATAAAATAGATTTAGTTGCAGAGTTTAGTACCGGTGATAGAGGCGAAGCCGCTACACTAGGTGTTGATTATAGACACAGTGATAGCCACACTTTATACAGTAACTACACACTTTCAAAAGAGAGTAAAGATACGCAACGTAACCTCTTCACAGTTGGCCAACGTAAAACGGTAACGGATCGTTTAAGCGTCTTTACAGAACATCAATTTACCCGCGAAACACTGCAATATGGCGTCGGCAATAGCTTGGGTGTCGATTACGATTTGACTGACGATCTCGTTTTTAATGCGTCATTACAAACTGCTAAGCTTGAACAAAAAGCTGGTGGTACCACTGACCGCAACGCTTTCTCAGTCGGATTACAGTACGATAAAGATAAAACCACCGCAAGTTCACGTATTGAGTATCGCCATGATAAAGGTGACGGTATTGAGACTGAGCAATGGGTATCAACGAATCGCTTAAATTATCGCTTGAGTCCTTCATTGCGTTTACAAGGAAAACTGAATTACTCAGAAACAGTCGATAATATTGGTAATACACGAGATGCTAAGTTTATTGAAACAGGCTTAGGTTTTGCACTACGCCCTATCAAAAATGATCGACTCAATATATTGGGAAGGCTAACCTATCTTTATGATCTACAACCACTTTCTCAAAGCAATAATGTTGATGAGAAAGCAGTAACGGTTAGTCTTGAAGGTCATTATCAGTTAAATCAAAAATGGTCAGTCGGTGGAAAACTGGCACATAAAATGAGCGAGATTAGAAACGATCGTGACGCAGGTAACTGGGAAAAGAACGATGCCACACTTGCTGCTGTTAGTGCTCGATATCACCTTACTAAAAACTGGGATGCAATGGCACAATACCATTGGATGAACTCTGATCAATCGCAAGATATGCAACATGGTGCGATGCTTTCAGTCGATCGTCATATTGGTAAGAATCTGAAACTTGGCATAGGCTATAACTTTACAGAGTTTGACGATGACCTAGGTAATAATGATGGCGATGCTAAAGGCTGGTTTATCAATCTAGTGGGTAAGTTCTAATCATAAAATAAAAAATTAGAATAAAACCCATCAAAAAGGTGGGGGGTGTCAACTTTATTGTAAAAATTAACAATAAAGTGACACCCCCCACCTTTTTGCGTATTTACTGATGCGTTATTGATTAAATTACTCATTAAAAACGCTAAAAACAACAAACTCTATCAATAAAATTCTGGTTTATATGATTAATAGTTAAAACCCAGTAATAATATCGACCATAATACAATCTAAAATATTGATCAAAATACCCAAACCAAAATATCCAGCAAATAGTAAGTAACATAGCAATTAACAAAGTACTATTATGTGTAATAAATTTTAGGAGAATAAATAAATGTATACAGCGCCACTCAAAGACATGCAATTTGTAATTAATGAGCTGATTGATATAGAGGCTCTTGCAAGTTACCCAGGTTTTGAAGATGTCTCGCCTGACCTTATAGAAACGATTTTAAGTGAGGCGGGTAAAGTGGCTTCTGAGGTACTTGCTCCATTGAACAAAATTGGTGATATTCAAGGCTCACATCTCAAAGATGGCAAGGTTGTTGTGCCTGAAGGTTTTACTGAAGCGTTTAAATTATTCAGTGAAAGTGGCTGGATGAGTGTTGATCAAGTGACTGAGTTTGATGGCCAAGGTTTACCACACTTAGTACAGTGTGCCGTTTCAGAAATGTGGCATGCATCAAACATGGCATTTACCCTATGTCCGTTACTCACTAATGGTGCAGTTGAAGCTATTTATGCACATGGTTCGGATAGCTTAAAGCAAGCTTATTTACCGAATATGATCGCGGGTAAATGGACTGGCACAATGAACTTAACTGAGCCGCAAGCAGGTTCTGATCTGGCTGCTGTTCGCACCAAAGCCACGCCAAATGGTGATCACTACCTTATCAAAGGTCAAAAGATTTACATCACATGGGGCGACCATGAGATGACTGAAAACATCGTACATCTCGTTTTGGCTCGACTACCTGATGCCCCTGAGGGCGTGAAAGGAATATCACTATTTTTAGTGCCTAAATACTTAGTTAATGAAGACGGAAGTATTGGTGAGCGTAACGATGCCAAACCAGTTTCTTTAGAGCACAAAATGGGTATCAACGCGAGTCCGACCTGTGTCATGAGTTTTGGTGATAATGATGGCGCGATCGGTTATTTAGTTGGTGAAGAAAATAACGGTTTAGCCTGCATGTTTACCATGATGAATCTAGCGCGCTTGGCAGTCGGCATGGAAGGTATTGGTTTATCTGAAGGTGCTTATCAAGTGGCTGTTGCTTATGCAAAAGAGCGAAAGCAGGGCTATGCTCCAGGGCATGAAGGACGCGTTTCTATTATTGAACATGCTGACGTTAGACGCATGTTAATGCAAATGCGTGCTTTCTCTGAAGCTTCACGCGCTTTAGGTTACACAGCTGCCGCTGCTCACGATCATGCACATAACTCACCAGATGAAGCAGTCAGAATCAAACAGCAAAAGCGTATTGATTTATTGATTCCTATTACTAAAGGCTGGTGTACTGAAATCGCTCAGGAAGTTAGCTCATTAGCTGTTCAAGTTCATGGTGGTATGGGTTTTGTCGAAGAGACTGGCGTGGCTCAATACATGCGTGATGCACGTATCTTACCTATTTATGAAGGTACCACAGGCATTCAAGCGTTGGACTTAATGGGTCGAAAACTGATGCGTGATCGCGGTGAAGGTATGATCGATTTATTGGAAGAACTCAAAGCCTTTAATACCGAACTACAAGCTCAAGATGATGCTGTGTTTGGCAGCATTAAAACGCAATTCAATACTGCTCTTAATGCGGCAATGGAAAGCACTGAATGGGT
>CALFUP010000317.1 GCA_937929875.1 uncultured Cocleimonas sp.
CTGTCGTAACTATTTCAGAAGTGATTGGTGAAGTTCAGCGAGCAGCTGGCGCGGCTGAAAGACTGCTGGAGTTGTTAGCGATTAAAAGTTCGATCGAATTACCCGCAAACCCAAAAAGCGCAAGTAACGTTAATGAAGGTAGCTCACAAATACTGTTTAACAATGTCACTTTTAATTACCCATCAAGACCAGAAGTAGCGGCATTAGAAAACCTCAATTTAGTCATTGAGGAAGGAAAATCACTCGCATTAGTGGGTCCATCTGGTGCAGGTAAATCGACCGTATTCGAATTACTGCAACGCTTTTATGACCCTGATCAAGGCAGTATTTCTTTGGGTGATACTAATATCCGAGAGCTAATGCCAACCGACCTACGCTCACAACTCGCCGTAGTCGCACAGCAACCCACCTTATTTAGTAGCGATGTAATGCACAATATCCGTTACGGCAAACCCGACGCGACAAAAGAAGAAGTGATTAAAGCCGCTATAGCAGCCAATGCCCATGACTTTATCGAAAAACTGCCTGATGGTTATGACAGCTTTTTAGGCGAACAAGGCGTGCGACTGTCGGGAGGCCAACGCCAACGTATTGCCATTGCGCGAGCTATTTTAAAAGATCCTAAGATTTTACTGTTGGATGAAGCCACCTCTGCGCTAGATGCCGAAAGCGAACATCGCGTGCAACAAGCTTTGGAGAATTTAATGCAAGGCCGAACGACAGTGATTATTGCACATCGCTTAGCGACTATACGTAATGCGGATTCGATTGCGGTGTTGGAGGATGGAAAGTTGGTTGCGCAGGGCAAGCATGATGAGTTGTTGGAGAGTTCGGCGTTGTATAAACGATTGTCTGAATTGCAGTTTCAGGAGCGGACGGTTAGTTAGTATGTTCGTTACAGATAACGAAAAATGGGGGCTCTTTAGATTCCTTAGGAATCAAAGAGGTAGTAGAGCTTTTCCGTAATGAAATGCCGTGGAAGGTTGTGGCATCGTGCTGTAAATCATCAAAAAGTAGGGGGGTGTCATTTAAATCCTCTTTACAAATAATCCAAGGCATCTTCCAGACGCTGCGCAGTCATTATCTTCATGCCCTTAATCGGTTTCTGCGGCAAATTCCCTTTCGGAATAATCGCCCGTTTATAACCATGTTTAGCGGCTTCTTTAAGTCGTTCTTCGCCGTTAGGAACAGGACGAATTTCACCAGCCAAACCAATCTCACCAAATACCACTAAGTCTGACGGATGTGGTTTGTTTCTGAAGCTCGAAAGAGCGGCAAGTATCATTGCAAGATCAGCGCCTGTTTCAGTTATTTTCATGCCGCCGACGACGTTGATGAAGACGTCTTGGTCGAACATTGATACTCCGCCGTGGCGATGTAGTACAGCGAGTAGCATGTTGATTCGGTTTTGCTCTAGGCCGATTACAACGCGTCTGGCTTGTTGTCCGTGGCTATCATCTACCAGTGCTTGTACTTCGACTAACAGCGGTCGTGTGCCTTCGCGTGTGACCATAATCACGCTGCCTGCGACAGGTGTTTCATGTCGTGATAAAAAGATCGCTGAGGGGTTGTTGACGCCGATGAGACCTTTTTCGGTCATGGCGAATACGCCGAGTTCGTTGACTGCTCCGAAACGGTTTTTTACGGCACGAAGTATTCTGTAGCGTCCACCCGGATCGCCTTCAAAATAGAGTACCGTATCTACCATATGTTCTAACACGCGGGGTCCTGCGAGTGTGCCTTCTTTGGTAACGTGACCTGCGATAAAAAGTGAGGTGTTGGTTTGTTTGGCGAAGCGCGTTAGGCGAGCTGTGGCCTCGCGGACTTGACTGACTCCACCGGGCGCTGAGTTTAACTCTTCGGTATGAATCGTTTGGATCGAGTCGATGACCATCACGTCTGGCTTTTCGTGCATGGCGTGTTCGATGATGCGTTCGACACAGGTTTCAGTGAGTAATCTCAATGATTCTGTTGGAAGCTCTAGTCGCGTGGCGCGCATTGAGACTTGTTGCAACGACTCCTCGCCTGTTACATAAAGTGTTCTTAAATTTGATAAGCTTGCTAATACTTGGATGAGTATGGTCGATTTACCAATGCCGGGATCACCCCCGATTAGAGTGACTGAGCCTTGAACTAAACCCCCGCCAAGCGTGCGATCAAGTTCGGATAAGCCTGTTTTAGTGCGAGGTACAGCTTTTAGATCAATTTCATTAATGGACTTAATTTGTCCGGTATCGCCCGAATAGCTTTGAAAGCGGCTTCCTTTTGCGGCAATAACCCCCGCCGAAGAACTGCTTTTCTGAACAGCGCTTTCTTCTAGCGTGTTCCATTCTTTACATTCACTGCATTGGCCTTCCCATTTGATATGAATAGTTCCGCAAGCAGTACAGTGGTATTGGGTTTTATTTTTAGCCATTTTGGTCTTCGTAATCGGTGTGGTCGTGAAGTCTTGGGAAAATAATCAATGTTTTAATGACATTGTTTTGTGTTTTGCGGATTTCTATCGGGTAGTCGTCAATCAAAACACAGACGCCAGGGGTAGGAATTTGACCTAAATATTCAGTGACTAGCCCATTAATTGTTTTTGGTCCGTCAGTCGAAAGCTCCATATTCAGTTGGCGATTTATGTCTCTAAGGTTCATGGCGCCATCGACCCACATCGAGCCGTCATCGTTGGCTTTCACTTCATAGTCAAAGTTGGCGGGTGAGGTTGAGAATTGTCCAACGATCTCTTCGAGAATATCTTCAAGCGTGATTAAACCTAGAATATCACCATATTCATCAACGACAAGAGACACGCGGCGGCGTTCGTTTTGGAAGTTGATTAACTGCTGAGTGAGCGACACGCCTTGTAATGTGAAGTGCGCGGGTACCATGGCATTTTCGAAGTTTTCACGGTCCATTTTATCGTCGTGAAATAAAGGTAATAAACGACGTAGGTGTAAAAACCCTTGAATGTTATTGATACCACCACGGAAAATAAGTAGGCGAGTGAAGTTACTGCGAAGAATTTGTTCTTCGATGTCATTCCAATCGTCTTCTAAGTCTATGCCTGTTATTTCCGTTCGAGGAATCATCACGTCTTCAACAGTGACGGTTTCCATATCAAGTACGCGCAGTAGCATTTCTTCGTGACTGCTGTGAATGAGCCCACGGGATTCTCTTACTACAGTTTTTAATTCTTCGTTGCTGAGTGACTCAATGCCACTTTCATTTGGGTCAACGCCAAACATGCGTACTACCATATTTGCGACTAGGTTGATCATCCACACTAATGGGTATGCAAACTTCAATAACACGACATAAACGTATGAAGCGGGTAGTGCAATCTGTTCTGATTTTAATGCAGCGATGGTTTTAGGAGTAACTTCTGCAAAAACTAGAAGCGTTAGTGTAAGAACACCTGTGGCTATGGCGACACCTGCATTGCCACCTAAACGAAAACCGATATAAGTGGCGAGCTGGGTAATTAATATATTGACTAAATTGTTGCCGATAAGAATCACGCCAATCAAACGATCGGGTTTTTCTAATAATTCTGAAGCTAGTTGTGCACCTTTATTTTCTTTAGCAAGATGTTTGAGTTTGTATCGGTTTAATGACATTAACGCCGTTTCTGTACCCGAGAAAAATGCGGATAACAGAAATAGGATAACGAGTACAAAGAACAATACCCCGATTGGAGTTTCGTTGATATTCACTAGCTGCTTAAACTCTTTTTAGATTGTTTTTTAGGTCGTTTGTTAATAATTTTCGTATTAAAAACTCTCAAAAAGTGGGGGGGTGTCATTTTTAATACTATTTGAGGCTGGTTTATATTATTTAAGCTCGCTTCTTTATCTATCACAAATTCTTGAATAAATTTGGAGCCGAAGAAAGCTAAAGCTAAAACAGCAAAGCCAGATATTGTCCAGCGTACTGCTGTTTTGCCGCGCCAGCCATATTTGAATCGACCAAATAGTAAAGCTGCAAAAATTATCCACGAAACAATTGATAATAAGGTTTTATGCGCAACGTTAGAGCCGAATAAATTATCTAGATAATAAAATCCTGAGAGTAGGCTTATGCTTAATAAAAGTAGACCAATCCCTATCAGGTTAAATAAAAAATATTCCATATCTTCAAGCGCAGGCAGGGTGCGTATGAAGTTACTTTGATTGGGGTTCTTTAAACGCTGATGTAAAAAATTATTCTGTGTTGCGAGTAAAATTGCTTGTATCGCCGCTAACATTAAGGTGCTGTAGGCAAGCAATGAAACCAATATATGCAAACCTAAACCACTATTCCATTGAATGCCGCTTTGTGCGTCGACATCACTTAACATTAATACAATTAAGCTGAGGACGGTAAAAGGTAATATCACCACGGCTAACGCTTGGATTTTTCTACTTAACGTCGAAATAAATAAGATCAGACTGATAAAGCTCATCACGTAAGTGCCAAGAGAAACAAAGCTAAAACTGAGCTCATGAGACTCTGTTAATGGCATGATGATACTGAATATATGGGCTGTAAGTGCGATAGCCCAAGTAACAAAATAGACCTTGTTGGGCGTTGATGATTGTTCTGGTGTTTTAATATTGGCTAAAACACCGCGTGTAATTAACACCCAAGTGATAATGTAAAATGCAATTGCAACA
>CALFUP010000318.1 GCA_937929875.1 uncultured Cocleimonas sp.
TAGCTGTATTGACGCTTTTATATTGGACCAGACAAGGTCAATTTGAGAAAGGCTTAGAGGCTGCTCTATCGGTGTTAGTCATTAGTTGCCCTTGTGCATTATCATTAGCCATCCCTGCTTCATTAGCGGCTTTATCGCATAACTTACATAAACAAGGCATGCACGTAATGAACTCCAATGCTTTGATTCAATTTAGTCGTGCTAAGACGATCTTATTTGATAAAACAGGAACGTTGACAGAACTCAGTTTGCCTGAAGAACAGTTTCAAGCCGTGTTCAATCAAGACTTTGATCAAAGCAAATGCTTGGATCTAATTGTGGCTTTAGAGAAACAATCCATTCATCCCGTCGCACGTGTTTTCCATTCTTACGAAACACCTTATTCAGTTAGTGAATTCAATGAAATAAAAGGCCAAGGAGTTTCAGGAGTTATTGATGACTGTGAATTTATTTTTGCAAAGTCAGAGTATTTAAAAACTCTGGGCTTACCCTTTGACGAATCTTCGATTTCAAATCAATTACACCTTGTACAAAAAGTTGATAAACATTATCAACTGCTGGCAAATGTAAAACTAAAGCAAAATCTACGCCCGAACACAAAAACAACTATCAGCAATTTACAAAGTGAGGGGTTAGATATTCAAATAATCAGTGGGGATCAAGCGCAATCAGTGGAAACTATCGCTTCGCAATTAGAGATAAAAACATATTTAAGCGGTTTAAGTTCACAACAGAAATTTGACTACATCGAAGAGCTACAAAAACACCAGTTAGTTGCAGCAGTTGGAGATGGCATCAATGATGCTGAAGTGTTAAATAAAGCGAATATTTCATTATCTTTTACTCATGCTACGCATATTGCTCAAGCCTCAGCAGATGTATTATTGAGCGGACAATCTTTAGCGCCGGTGCATCATCTGTATAGGGCTTGCAAGAAATTAAATAGCATCGTAAAAACAAATATCACTTGGGCAGTGTCGTATAACACATTGTTTATTCCGCTTGCCGCTATGGGCTATATTCAACCCTGGATGGCAGCGCTTGGTATGTCGCTGAGTTCTCTGTTTGTGGTTATGAACGCCAGCCGCTTGAGTAATACAAAAATGTACCTTCCAAATACCCAAGATATCGAGCTTGATAATCCTACCTGTCTTGAGAAAACGTCATGAAAATCATATTTGTGTTGATCATTCTAGCCGTCATTTTATTAAGCGTAGCCATCGTTGTTTTCTTTTGGGCTGTTAAAAAAAGACAGTTTGATGACCTTGAAGTACACGCTTACAGTATTTTAAAAGAAGATGTATACGAACAAACAGAAGAATCTAACCCTAAAAAAAACAGTGACAATACTTTAGCCAACCCTCTAAACAATACTATAGAAAATACTTGGGAAAATAAAAAGTGAGTTTGTTAACGTTAATATTTGCGGCTTTTATAGCGGGTATTCTGGGCAGTATTCACTGTTTGAGTATGTGCAGCGGCATTGCTTGTAGTGCTGGATACCTTGATGGCAAAGATGCTGAGGCTAATAGTAAAACGAGTCACGAAGTTGAAATAAAGTTTGTTGAAAAGAAACCATCGCCTTTTATCAATACCCTAAAATTTAATTTTGGACGTATTTTAACTTACTCCTTACTTGGCGTCCTATTTGCTACTGTGGGTCATCACCTGATTCATCTTAGTGATTCCAGAACAATTCTCAGTTATTTCCGTTATTTCTCGGCTCTACTCATTGCTTTGATAGGATTCAAGTATCTTTTTGGATTTCAATTAATAGACCAATTAGAAAAAGGGGGATATAAAATCTGGTCTTGGTTAAAAGCCAAACTCAATTTAAATCACTATCTCTCCTCTGCTAGTGTGATACCGCTGGGAATGGTATGGGGATTACTGCCTTGCGGGCTAATTTATACCATGCTTATTTCAGCATCCTCCGCAGGAACTATCTGGGGAGGAGCTTTAATCATGTTCGCTTTTGGACTAGGCACACTACCCGCCATGCTTAGCGTTAGTTCAATCGCAAAAACATTCAAAGAAAGTGCCAATAATCAATGGTTGAAAACTGTATTTGGCATTTCATTGTTATTGCTCGCCTTAGTATTAGTAATGCTTGAGGTTAATACTGCTCCTGGTGATATTTGTCATAGTGATCATTTAAAGTGAACCCTTTGCACGAGAGACATGACGAGTTAAAAATGACAGTTCTGTTGAGCCTGTCGAATTAGGTTCCTGAGCTTGTCGCAGGACCCCCCCCACTTTTCAGTAGTTTTTCATAGCAGACTTCCCAATACAGCAACAAATCTGTAATATTTGCGGTTTTTAATACTCCAATAATTAACCGAGATTTTACTATGGGTCGCGCTTACCAAAACCGTAAAGATTCAATGGCTAAAACGTCTGATATGAAGGCGAAGATTTACAGCCGATATGGACGAGAAATTTATGTCTCTGCTAAATCAGGTGGCCCTGATCCCGATGGTAACTTAAGCTTACGTGCTTTAATTGATCGCGCTAAAAAAGATCAAGTCCCTACCCATGTTATCGACAAAGCGATCGAGAAATCACAAGGCGTGGGTGGCGAAGACTTTGCACCTGCACTTTACGAAGGTTTTGGCCCAGCAGGCAGCATGGTTTTAGTCGAGTGTTTAACGGATAACCCAAATCGTACCTTCGGAGATGTTCGCCAGTGCTTTACCAAATCTAAATGCAAGCTCGGTACTCCTGGCACGGTGAATCATTTATTCGACCACTCCGCTATTTTTGTCTTTAAAGGTAGCGATGAAGAAGCCGTTTTAGATGCGTTAATGGAAGCAGATGTTGATGTATCTGATATCGAAGATGAAGATGGCGTAATCTCTGTTTTCACCCCAAATACAGAATACTTTAAAGCTAAAACGGCTTTGTGGGATTTATTGGGTAAAGACTTTGAGTTTGAAGTGGATGAAATTCAATACCTTGCTCAAAACTCTGCTCCACTAGCAGGAGAAGATCTTGAACAGTTTGAGAAACTACTTGAGCTGCTAGATGATAATGATGATGTGCAAAATGTATATCACAGTGTTGAGTTATAGACATTTTAGTTACAAGTGTTTAGATACACTCTGATTAATAACGAAACCCAATAAAAAAGCAGCTGATTAGCTGCTTTTTTATTGGGTTAGTATTATTTCGACAATCGCTTAACCCAAAAAGCTGCACCACCTGCAACACCCACTGGCATAACTAAAAAATTAACCACGGGTATCATCATTAGCACCGTTAAAGTAGCACCAAAGCCCAAGGCTGCAGAACGATGCTTACGTAAAATGGGGAGTTCATCTTTAACAAATAATTGATGGTTACCCATCGAAAAATCAGTGTACTGAAGTGATAGCATCCAAGCACCATAAAGTGCCCAAGCGAATGGAGCGATAAAATTAACACCGGGAATAATGGTGATTATCAACAGAATTGGCAACCATTTTAAAGAGTACATGGCCTTACTGACTTCACTGCCGACTGCTTTTCCCGCATTTTTTAAGTTTTCTTTTATTCCTTTAAATTCAGGAATCGCTTGCCCATTGAGTTTTTGCTCAACACGTTCAGCCAGTAATGAATTAAACGGTGAAGCGATAAGATTCGAAATAAGGGTAAAACTGTAAAAAACAACAATTAAAATTAATACTGCAAAAATTGGCCACAATAACCATTCAACCCATGACAACCAACTAGGCAACCACCCCAGCATTTTTGCCATCAACAAATCAAATTGAGACTTTGCTAGCCATATACCTAAAGCAAACACGCCAATATTGACCAATAAAGGAACAACAACAAAAGGACGAATTCCTTTTTGCATAATTAATGAGAAACCGCTTAGGGCGTAACCAATCCCTTTAAAAAAGCCTGTAAACATTGCTAAAATCCTGTTTATTCAATTCAGCGAAACATACAGCATCAATACGAAAAAATCATTCACTACCCGATTTTTCTATGACTAAAATTCGAGCTTCGCCCACAGGATGTGCCACATGCTCTGTCCCTACTCCCGCGAAGAAAACATCACCCACATTTAATTCAGCAATATGCGTTTCACCGTCTTGTTTATAGTGCATATTGACCACACCATCGAGAACGGCAAACACTTCCTCGCCATCATTTATATGCCATTTATAAGGTTGGTCAGTCCAATGTAATCGAGTGCTTATGCCATTCATATTCGCAATATCTAAGGCACCCCACGCTTTATTGGCAGTAAAGTCTGAACTCTTGATAATTTTATGCATAGTGTTTCTTAGTTTTTCACCTTCGTTGTTAAAAATGGTCGTTTTAAGGACTGCCTTAATTCGCCTTTAGACTAGAAAAATAAGCCGCAATGTCAGCAATATCTTCGTTACTTAAACCTCTAGCCATTGGAGTCATCATCGAATCTTCTCGATCACCATCGCGATATGCTTTAAGCGCAATTTCTAAATATTCTGCATTTTGCCCTGCTAAGTTGGGAAACATCCCGGCCTGACTGATACCTTTCATGCCATGACAGCCTGTGCAACTTGTGGTTATTTCTTTACCTGCAGCTGCATCAGCTGCACTAGCTGGCAATGCTAAGGTTATTACTACAAATGAAAATAAAGTTATCATCAAATTTTTCATTACTATTTCCTATATTTCGTGTTTTGTCGTGTTTTTCGGTAAATATACAAGCGATCATTTATTTTGTAGGTTTCTCTAATACATAGATAGACTCTTTTAACTCATCAACCCTGGCATCTAACATTTCCAAAGCGTCGCGAACTCCACGATTATAAAAATAGACTCCAATTTCTTCTGAGAAAAAATCCAATAAGAATTCGGCATCAAAGTTACCGATTTCTTGGTCTAATTCATCTTTCAAATACAGTTTTATTTTGGGAATAAGTTGACTCTTTTCTTCTATGCTAAATGTAATTGCTGATGTCATAACTACCTTCTAAGAAATACTATCAAAAAGTGGGGGGGTGTCATTATTATATTCTTTAATCAGTATTCACTGGTTTGAACACAACTTCTGTACTTGCAGGGAATTTCAATAGCTTTTCAGGTGGCCTGATCGGTCTTGCAACAAAATTGCCACCACAATTTGGGCAGACACCCTTCAAAACTTGATCTACGCAATCTTTACAAAAAGTACATTCGAAAGAACAAACCATTGCTTCTTTGGATTCAGGTGGTAATGACTTGTTACAGTGTTCACACGTCGGTTTTAAAATTAACATTTCATTTCCTACAATTTAAAGTCGATTATTTAAAAATGATAAAAATAGATCTTTATTTAGTGATTGTTCTGGGTTTATAAAATACGATAATGTTTCCGATAATCGCTAACACCAGCCCTGCAATGGCTAACGGCGTAAAAGTATATCCTTCGAGTAGCGTCGAAATACTTAAGGCTACAATAGGAAATAGCACCGTTGCATACGCTGTTTTATTTGCGCCGATACTGGCTATTAGACTTAGATAAACTGCGAAAGCGATGATACTTCCCGGTAGGATTAAATAGGCTAAAGACCAAAGATACTGAGGACTTTGATCAAAACTAAAACTACCTACGAAAAACAGACTAATTAAAAGCATAATCAGTGACCCGTATAGCATTCCCCAGGCTGTGGTCGTAGCTAACGGCAATTGATGTTTGTTATGCCTAACTGTGAGCATATTGCCCGATGAAAACAAAAACGTACCTATAACAGCAAGCGCTACACCTAATAGACGCGAGCCTGAATCGCTTGACATAGCGTTTTTAAAATCTGGGTAAAATAATAAAGTGATCCCTAAAACGCCTATCATCGCGCCAATAACTGTATTTCTACTGGGCACAACTTTGTGCCAAAGGCGGTTATTAATTACATTAAAAATTGTCGCCATGGAAAATATTACTGACAACAATCCACTCTCTACTTTTAGCTCACTAGCGATGTAAAACATGTAAAAATTTAAACAAAAAAGGCAAGCCCCTTGCAGCATACAAAACAGATGATCAACAGGACTTAAACGCTGCAAACGTTTTGTAAGCAGCAAAAATAAGAACATCAAAACAGCAGCGCCAAAAAACCGATAAAAAATTGAATTTTCAACAGGTACTTCTCCCGTCTGAAATTTAATCGCGATCCAAGTTGTCCCCCAAACAAAAACAATCAGCGCGTAGAAAAAAGCATTTTTCATTTATTAAGTCTCATAATTTTATTTATCTTTCTTGCGTATTCTGTTGCTGAAAACGATCTGTGTATATGGCTATATTCTAAAAGATGTAAGAAACATCACAATTGGCTTGAAAGCCATATTAAGTTAATATCCAGCCATGAAACAAAAACAAGTAAAAACCAAACGTGTGGCCATACTCGCTTACCCAAAACTGTGTACTTTTGAATTCGGCTGTGCAGTAGAACTGTTTTCATTAGAAAGAAAAGAACTTCCCGAATGTTATTCAACAGACATTATTGCTACTGAGAATGACCCTATTAAGGCAGTGGGAGGGTTTGAACTAAAAACTGATCAAGTCTTTTCAACGAGTCCTAACAATGACTTTTTCAAACATTACGACATGATCGTTATAGCTGGCTGGACGAGTAATCATACTCAAGCATCAGATCAGCTATTGGCTGCTTTAAGACACTTTCATAGTATTGGTGGAACCTTAGTGGCTTTTTGTGGTGGAGCATTTGTCTTAGCGCAAACGGGGTTACTCAATAATAAAACGGCGACCACGCACTGGATGTATACCGAAGAATTTAAACGACAATTTCCACTCATTGAATTTCAAGAAAATGTTCTTTATACCGAGGAAGAAAGACTTTATACCTCAGCAGGAAGCGCGGCAGCTTTAGACTTAGGCTTGCATCTAATTCGTAAACACTTTGGTGCTAGCATCTCCAATCACATCGCCAAACGATTAGTTATCTCACCGCAACGCGAAGGCGGGCAAGCGCAATATGCAGCCGCAATTCCTAAGCCTGAAAAGCCCAAACACTTAAATAAAAGTATTCAGTGGGCGAATGAGAATTTAGATAAAAACATTTCAATCGATGAAATGGCGCAACAAGCGTGTTTATCACGACGTAGTTTTGACAGACATTTCCGCGACAGCCTAGGGCAAAGCCCTAAAGCATGGTTAACGCAACAACGTATCAATCTAGCCCGTGAATTTCTAGAAAATTCACAAACCGATATGGAACAAATTGCGATGCAAACAGGCTTTGGCTCTGCAATGAATTTACGCCATCATTTCAGTCAGGTTTTAGGCGTTTCACCTACCCACTATCGCAAACAATTTTTGCTTTTATAGTATAATTTTGACACCCCCCTACTTTTTACCTAATAGAACTACATTTAAAAGTTAAAAAATATCAGGATTTACACTATGGAAGCAGACTTTTGGCACGAACGTTGGAAATTAGGTGAAACGGCATTTCATGAAAAGCAGGCGAATCAGCTGTTAGTTAATCATGTCGATAAATTACAGATTGAAAAAGAATCTCGAGTATTTCTTCCGTTATGTGGAAAGACAACGGATATAGCTTACCTACTGGATCTTGGTTATCACGTGATCGGCGTGGAGTTGAGTGAGCTTGCAATCGAAGAACTATTCCAGGATCTTGATGTAAGTCCAAGCATTACAACAGTCAATACATTAACGCTTTATCAAACTGAAGGTATTGATATTTATGTTGGTGATATTTTTGATCTTGATGTAAATGCCTTAGGAAATATTGATGCTATTTATGATCGGGCTGCCTTAGTCGCTTTACCTTTAGAGATGCGTAAAACCTATACTCAGCATCTGACTAAAATAACTGAGAATGCACAACAGTTACTAATATGTTTTGAATATGACCAAGCGGGTTTAAATGGCCCTCCGTTTTCTATTTCAGCCGATGAAGTAGCTGAGCATTATGAATCGCACTATTCGCTGGCATGCGTTGAAGAATCTGAGGTAATGGGCGGATTAAAAAAGAAGGTAGAGGCTAAGGAATGTGCTTGGTTATTAACACCACGTTCAAGTTAATCATGTTCAAGAAAATTATGTTCTAGAAAATTGTGACCTTCGATTGAAGGCAAGCTAAATGCTTGGCCCAATATCTAAGCGACTGCCATCGCTAAAGCGCGAGAATCGAAAGCGCTGCAAATCATGTTCGCTTTTTTCCTCACAGGCAATCTGGGCGATGATCCTGCCAAACGCTGGCCCAATACCGAAGCCATGTCCACTCATTCCCGTAGAAACTATCAAAGCGGGTAATTGTGGCACCCTGTCCACTATGGGTACCAAATCGGGCATGGCATCTATCATTCCTGCCCAAGCATTAAGTATTTTGGGTTCGCCTATCTGAGGAAATCTTTCGGCAAAACGCTGTTGCATGAGTTTTATTTTTCCAGGGGTTGGCGCGGGATCAAGAATACGCATTTTCTCAAAAGGCGTAATTTGATCTGCTTGCCATCGACGGTCTACATTCCAAGCAGCAGGAGTGTCTTTTAATGCAGTCCAACGCAGTTTCAAGTCATGACGACTTTGGTAGCCCGTCTTGATCCATTTTGATAAATGCCGAAATGAATCAGGCCCAACAAAATGCTCTTCAAAATCTGTTAACGCCACCGTGTAACCACCGTCTTCTCGACGTCTGTAAGCCAAACCTTGATCAGCAGAATTACTCGTCGCTACCTCAGCTATAGCTTCTGTTCTTGCAACACTAGCTCGAACGGTGAGTTGAGGAATATTGATGCCATGCCTGCGTAAAAATAGAGAAGACCAAGCTCCGCCTGCCAAAACAACTTGTGCGGTTTTAATGTACCCTGCTTCTGTCACCACTGCATTTATCTGACCAGCTTGAATGTCTAATGCTCTTACGGCGCAATTCTCGCGGATGATCACACCTTCACTATGCGCTAACTCAGCAATAGCTGGAATTGCTTGCCACGGTTCTGCTCTAGCATCGCTAGCGGTATGCACGCCGCCGAACCAAAAGTCTTTCGTGGAGGAATCACGTTGAATGAAGTTACTGAGTTTGTCTTTAGAAATAGCAACCGTATTTAATCCGTGTTCTTTGGCGGTATCGATCCATGTTTCACGTTTTTCTTGAGCAGCTTCAGTCTGTGATAAATACAAAACACCTTGGCGTTTAAAGCCAGTACGACCTTTGACTTCTTTATCAAAACTTTCCCAGAGTTGACTGGCTTCCATCATTATCGGCAATTCAGCAGGATCACGGCCATGTTGACGAATCCATCCCCAATTTCTTGAAGACTGTTCTCCCGCTATTCGACCTTTTTCCAGAACAACGACCTTGAGACCTTTGCGTCTCATATTTAGAGCTGCAAATACGCCGTTGACTCCACCACCAATGACGACGACATCTACCTCATCAGGTAGATCATCGTTGAATGTAATGGCCGTTTCGATTGTAATCATAAGATTGAGTATAACGAATTAAAAAAATGACACCCCACTACTTTTTAATGATATTTCGTTTTAGTATTTTTAAAACGTTCATAGAATTTATGCAAAGCTTGGTTTTTTGTTATGGATAGATTGGCATGTTAGAAAGCGCACGACGACTCAAATATTCAGCGCCATTTTCAGTAATAACGATATTCTCCTCGTGCACCATGAGTTTTCCAGGCGCAAATTCCATTCCAGGTTCTAGCGTCATTACCGTTCCCACTTCAAACACTTCATTATCCCAAGGTGTGTTTGATGGTGGCTCGGTTAGTTGCAGACCTAAACCATGGCCATAACGACCTACGTTATCACCCATAGCGCCTGCTTTTTGCAATACATCATTCATTGCGTGAAATAAATCCGCTGGGGTATTTCCCGGTTTTGCAGCTGCAAAGCCTTGTTCTGTTGCCTCCCAAACGGCTTCATACGCATCATGCGCCGATTGATCTACTTTGCCAAAACCATAATTTCTATCAAAATCACAATAATAGCCATCGAAAGTACAGCCCGTATCGAGTATCAATACATCGCCATCACGAATCTTACGCGGCCCTGCGGGTGAAATGATATCGCTATAGCCGCCTTGATCAGCACCACCGACCAAGAACGCAACATCATCAACGCCTTCGCTTAGGCATTGAATTTTAAATGCACGGAATACTTCAGCATCCGTCATTCCCGGATGGACAAAATCAAACAGTCGTTCAAAGACCGATGAGACGGTTTGCGCTACATAGCGTAGTTTCTCAATTTCATTGGGTGATTTCACCATGCGTTGACGACGCATAATGACAGTAGCATCAACAAACTCAAGCTGCTTATCGTGATTGCTTAGATTCGCTTTTAGTTGATCGAGGTCACATAAGGGCATGCGCATATGCGCTTCTCGTCCTGCACTAATTCCAATATTGTTAAAACCAGTCGCTGATTTTGCGCGCTCTACCGCTTCTATTAATGCTTCGCTTAATAAACTAATACCATCATCTGTAGGATGTGGTGATGACCAATTGCGGATATCCGTCATCCAGCCCTTTGCCATACACTCAACACCAATTGTTGGAATCACCGCTATGGGTAAACCTTCGCTAGGTAACACTAAATACCAAGGTCTTGTCGGGCTTTGCCAAAACTGAGTGAGATAACCTGTGTAGTAATTTATATCGTGTTCAGTAGTTAATAGAATCGCTGCTAGTTTTTGCTCACGCATCTTGCTTTGCACATTAGCAAAACGTTGTTCAAATTCTGCGTTATCAAAACCGCGCTTTGGTTGGATTAAATCTGTCATGGAGTTTTTTTCCTATTATTCGCAGAGTCGGCCTTTGTCAGCCCCTAGCGTTAAGCCAATCTTTTTAGCCATGTGCCACGCTAACACCTGATTACTTGATAACGCGACTTTGCCTGTTTGCTTTTCAATTTCAGGAATCACCTGCGCGCATTTCATATTGGTACAAGAGACAAACACGGCATCAACCTGTGGGTTTCGTTTGACTAGCTCGATTGCGTCACGTTGAATCGATTCAGGTGAAATTCTGCCGACAAAGCGATCCTCTTTTTCATCATAACTAGCTGACGCGCTGACATTGATACCAGCCTCAGTAAAATGATCCATCATTTCACCGCAGACCTGTTCACTATATGGCCCTAGATAAGCAACATTGTTAGCGCCAACAGCATTGAAAGCCACTAATGCAGATTGCAATGGGTTAGACACAAATTTAGTGGGACGTTCTGCTGCGATTAAAGCCGAAATTTTCTCCCCCCCGATATGCAATGAGCCAGAAGTACAGCCATATCCCATCGAATCGAATTCCACTTCTATGGGAAACAAGGACATGGTTTTGCCAATATGTCCTTCCATTTGCTTAAGGGTTTCAGCAGTCACTTCATTTTCAAAGGGAATGCGATTAACCATTAAACTCACTGGCTGTTGATGAAAATAATAGCGGAACTCATCTTCGATCGTAACGTCAGATTGCAACACAATTAAACCGAGATATTTAGTGTAATCTCGGGCTAATAATTCGTAGTTGATTTTATCCATTAATAACTACCTATATTTTCTTGAATATTTAATATTACAATCCAAGTTCACAAAAAGATTTAACCTACAATTTCTTTATACAATTCAGGGTCAGTGTTCCCTTCAGTACCCAATACAAAAACCACAGAATCTTCATTTAAATTAGCTGACTTTTTCAATTCGGGATTATCCATCATCGTTTTTAAAGTAATCAAACCCGATGCTGAACACTCACCACCCACAATATTAGGACGCTCGCCTTCTGATTTAGCGAGAAAACGCATCATCGGCTTAACCCCTTCATCTCCCACGGTAAGCACATGCGAAGTGGCGTGACGTAGAATTGGCCAAGCCAGTTCAGATACTTCACCACATGAAAGCCCTGCCATTAATGTTTCATCAACAATATCCACCAAATAGATTTGATCGCGTTGCATACTTTCCAATACACAATCCGACATGCTTGATTCCATCACGATAATTTCTGGCAAATTTTCACGCCAATGCTTCCAAAAATATGCGATTAAAGCACCCGCCATGCCGCCACAACCTGCTTGGAAAATCATATGAGTGGGCATAGTATCCATTGCTTCTAGTTGCTGAATGGTTTCTTCTGCAAGCACAGTATAACCAGCCATCACTTGCGTAGGAATTTCGCGATAACCTTCCCATGAAGTATCCGAAACAATCTGCCAACCATTCTCTTCTGCCATTTTGATACATTCTGCTATCGAATCGTCATAGTTTCCTTCGACTCGATGCACCGTTGCACCAAAAGCAGCTAGACTTTCTGCACGACCTTCACTAACTCCCGCATGAATAAATATATGACAAGGAATGTTCTTCTGTTGCGCACCCCATGAAACCGAACGTCCATGATTGCCGTCAGTTGCCGTGCAAACTGTCAACGGTGAGCCATCAGCATTCGATAAAGAGCCATCAGCATTTAATAAAGAACCATCTCCATTAGCTTCGCGAGTCTCTAAAACATGTTGTACAGCATAAGCTCCACCCAGTGCTTTAAATGCTCCCAAATTTAATCGCGTTGATTCGTCTTTATATAAAACGTTAGCAACACCCATTTGCTTAGCAAAATCATCTAATTGGATTAACGCCGTCTGTTCGTAAGCCGACCATTGCGTAATTGACTGATACGCTTTCTCGCAATGCCCTTCAGGGAATAAGGCATCAGCAACTTTGTGCATTGCGTTATCTTGCTTAGGGTTTTTGTAATAGTTATCGTATGTATATTTCATCTGTTTTCCTTAGTTGGTAATTATAATCACCCTCAACCCTGTAAAATTTCAATGTAAACTATGAACAAAATAGCTGAATAACCTTTAAAAAGGTGGGGGGTGTCATTTATATTTACAAATAAGTATACCAAAGGCATTTGATGCAAAATCATCGGCTTTATTCTATATTTGATTAATTTATCTCATATTGACTGGAAATTTGATCTATGAATATTGATAACGCTGATATTACTATCATCAATGCATTACAAAAAGATGCCAAAATTGGGATCGAGAATCTAGCAGAAATGACTTCGCTTTCAACAGCATCCGTACAGCGTCGATTGAAAGCATTAAGAGAAAACGGAATTATTTTGCGCGAAGTTGCCGTTATCGACCCAACCAAAGTTGGTCAATTAATGAGCTTTGTTGTATTAGTCGAATTAGAGAGAGAAAGACGAAATCAGATCGATGAGTTTGTCCGGCGAGCCACTAAAGAACCTCAAGTTCAGCAATGTTAT
>CALFUP010000319.1 GCA_937929875.1 uncultured Cocleimonas sp.
TTTTGAGGACGTCTATGGCCTTAACTATAAAATGTATGAAGTAGTTGTCACAGATACTAGTGATCTGATTGGCAAAACATTGGATGATATTGAAGACGATTATGATATTCGCGTTATTGCCACTAAATCCCAAGGACAAGGTACGTTAATAGGTCTAGGCGCTCTTGATAGAGATACGGGTATCAGAGCTGGTATGGTTTTAGGTATAGTATCTGAGCGTGCAGACCTAAAAAACTTTGTCGACAAATATCAGTTAAAGAAAAGGGATACATTACGAACATTTGCTGAAGATTTATCTGCCAGTAAAGCAGGTATTGCAGAAGTTGTAATTCCACCTAGTTCTGCACTGATAGGTAAAAGTGCACGAGATGTATGGTTACGCAAGACACGCGGTATTGCAATAGTTGGCTTACATCGTGATGGTCAAACCATGCATGAAGATGAAGACATTAGAAATATGCCTTTTCATTCTGGCGACACCTTGGTTGTGCATACTACTTGGGAATCATTAGTACGACTTGAAAAAGATCCAGACTTTGTTGTAATTACCACTGAATACCCTCGAGAAGAAACTCGACCACAAAAAGTCGGATATGCTGCATTTTTCTTTATTATAGCTCTTTCAATGGTGTTATTTACTGACATCAAACTATCTATTGCTCTACTTACAGGCGCAATTGGTATGGTGTTATCAGGTGTTTTAAATATAGATGAAGCTTATCGTGCAGTCTCTTGGAAAACGGTATTTTTACTCGCTAGTCTAATTCCGTTGGGTATGGCAGTTGAGCAAAGTGGCACAGCAAAATGGATTGCGGAACAAACACTATCGGTTGTGGGTGAAATGCCAATTTGGGTAATACAAGCTGCCGTTGCTATTCTTGCGACCTTCTTTACCTTGGTGATGTCAAACGTCGGAGCTACCGTTTTGCTAGTACCATTAGCCGTGAATATTGCCGTTGGTGTTGGAGCTGATCCTGCTGTATTTGCATTAACGGTTGCTATCGCTACCTCAAATTCATTCCTGATCCCTACTCACCAAGTGAATGCATTAATAATGGGGCCTGGTGGTTATCGCGTACCTGACTTTATGAAAGCTGGTGGAATAATGACGATATTATTTCTCGTTGTTATGATAGTTATGATGAATCTTATTTATTGATATTAGGCATCATTTCGCTTCACTGTGTTATGTAGAATTGATTGCTATAAGATCTCGATACCCAAGTTATTGCTTATATTTTTAATACTAAAGTCATTTTTAAAAACCTAAAATAATACAAAGACTTAGATAAATTCATTTCTATTATGCAAAAAAACCTTAGGTAAAGCTAAGGTTCAGTTGGCTTGTCATAAACTAGACTAATAAGGAATACAGCCGACTATTTCAATTAAAATAAAAATAAAAAGTTATGCCTAAAATCAAAATCGTTCGATCAATTGAAGAAATAATTATTATTTCTGCTGCTATTATAATGTTTGCAACTATTACTCCATTTTCAATTTATAGGTATTTAAATGAACAATATTTAGTTGCACTTTTAGAAATAGTTAGTGTGCTGATAATGTGTTCAATTGGAGCATATGTATGGAAAACTAGAAATACACAAGTAATGAGCATCTTTACAGCAATATTTATGTTAGCTGGTCTTGTTACTTTCAACTACATAATAGGCACATCGATATTATTTTGGGTATATCCAATCATAATGAGTGTATATTTTATAAATTCATTAAAAGTATCTGCAGCCATTGTGACTCCAGCAATAATTGCATTATTACCAATACTGATTCAAGAAAAATCAACTATTGAAGTAATCAGTATTGTTGTTACTTTAATTATTTGTCAATTATTCGGGTATTTACTATCAAGAAAAATAAGACATCAATACAAGATTATGGAAGAACTCGCTAACCAAGATGGTTTAACTGGAGCATTAAATAGACGTGCTTTTGATGAGAGGATTCAATTTTTACATAACTTTTCATTTAGACATAAAACTGAAACAGAAGCTAAAGCATCTCTAATTTTATTTGACATAGATGGATTTAAATCCATTAATGACGAATTTGGACATCAAGAAGGTGATCGAATTTTAATTAATTTAACACATTTGTTCAAAAATAAGATTCGTGGAATTGACCAGCTTTATCGTTTTGGAGGAGAAGAATTTGTCGTTATTGCCAATGGTTCTAACGCAATGCATGCAAGTGAATTAGCAGAGAAAATGAGGTTCATTTTGGAATCAACCAAAATTAGCGAATTAACGACAGTTACTGCTTCATTTGGAGTTGCGGAACTACATAAAAACGAAAAACCAAACCGGTGGATTGAAAGAGCTGATAAGGCAATGTACAGAGCAAAAAGAGCGGGTAAAAATCGTGTATTTATCGCTAACTTCGATTCAGTTAATGAACCAAAAAATATCCTAAATGTATCTCATGGATAATACTAATATCGTATATCAGACATTAGTATTTTAGTTTTTATTTTGAGTTGCCTGCCTGACTTCGTTTAAAAGCTTGCTTCGTATTTCGATGCTTTTTTGCAAAGTTTGAAACATCACCACCGATATGTTCTTCACCTCTTTGTATGGCGAGCTCCATTTGCTTTTGTCTTTCAATATAACGCTTTTTCTGTACTTCACTGGTTTCATCGTGACAATGATGACAACTCACACCATGTAAAAAATGCTCATGGTCTTTATCATCTTCCGTAATAGGCATACGACAGGCATGACATTGATCGTAAGAGCCTTTTTCCAGATCATGATTCACAGACACTCGATTATCGAAAACAAAGCATTCGCCTTCCCACAATGAGTTTTCTTCAGGCACTTCTTCTAAATACTTTAGAATGCCGCCTTCTAAATGATATACCTCATTAAAACCTTGGCTTTTCAAATATGCTGTAGATTTTTCACAACGTATACCACCAGTACAAAACATGGCGACTTTTTTATGTTTTTTAGGGTCTAGGTTTTTCTCAGCATATTGAGGAAACTCTCTAAAGGTTTCCGTCGATGGATTCACCGCATTCTTAAAGGTGCCAATTTCTACTTCATATTCGTTTCTTGTATCAATCAAGATAACATCTGGGTCTGAAATCAAATCATTCCATTCACTGGGTTTAACGTAAGTCCCAACAATATGATTAGGGTCGATTGTATCGATGCCCATAGTGACGATTTCTTTTTTAAGTTTTACTCGTGTGCGGTAAAAAGGAACCTCAGTATCAAAGGATTCTTTGGTATCTAGTTTTGCTAATCGAGGATCTTTTCGCAGCCAAGTTAACACTGCATCAACACCTTCACGCGTCCCTGCTATAGTGCCATTGATACCTTCTTTAGCGAGCAATAAGGTGCCTTTGACATTATTATCTTCCATGACGTTATGCAACGGATCACGTAGGTTTTCGAAATCTTCCAAGATCACAAAATGATAGAGTGCGCAAACGACGAATTTAGGTAATGACTTATACATTGTCTTTTTTAATTACAGTTTAAATGAATCGAGATTATAAAATATTACTAATGCAATACCACGGCATATTTTTTCAAGATCTCTAAGGGAATGATCTCTAAAGCACGTTGATGGGTTCTGTCTAAATAAACCAATGGTGCCGCTCCGCTTTCATAAGCCTCAAACCAACGAGACGCGCATAAACACCAAGCATCGCCAGCTTTCAACCCTGCAAAACCAAACTGTGGTACAGGAGTACTTAAATCATTGCCCTTAGCTTTTGAAAAGTCCAAAAATAATTGCGTAATTTCAGTACAAACCGTATGTGAGCCAACGTCTTCGTTACAGGTATTACAATAACTATCGCGATAATATCCTGTCATCGGAAAGTCACCACACATCTCTAGCGGGTCACCGAAAACATTGATTGATTCGTCTTTTTTCATAGTAAATTCTCAAATAGTTAAGGTGAGGACAATGTCTAATTAAAATGACACCCCCCCACTTATTCGCGATTTTTTCGAAATGTTATTTTTAACGGTTATTTATCTTCTTGCCTTAAAAAAACGTTTCAGTAATTGGCTACATTCTTCTCTCATTATTCCACCTCTTGCCGCGACCTGGTGATAATGAAATTCCTGTTCAAAAACATTAATAGCACTCCCTGCAACACCAGTACGATGTTCTGAAGCCCCAAATATAACATTCGCTACCCGAGCATGAATAATCGCACCTGCGCACATAGTACAAGGTTCCAAAGTCACATATAAAGTAGTGTTTGGTAAACGATAATTACCTAGCTTCAGACCCGCTGCCCGTAAAGCCATAATCTCGGCGTGAGCCGTCGGATCATGGGATTCTATCGGTTGATTCCAACCTTCGGCAATCAAGGTGTCATCTTGAACCAACACCGCACCAACAGGAACCTCGCCTTCATCTTGCGATCGTTTTGCCAACATTAACGCATAAGACATCCATTTATGATGGATTTCATCATCAGCGCTCAAAATATCATTATTAAATGACACCCCCCCACTTTTTGAAGGTTTTTTAGAACTCATATTTGGATCATCTATTTTTGTGACTCAGATTGCCGTTAGTATTTGTCAGTTCAAGCTAGGGAAATTGGAGCTTACAAATGTAAGTGACTATTTTCTTAGCGCAGAAAGGGCAGCTAATAATGGTTAGCTGAGGTACTAAAAACTATTCCCATTCAATTGTGGCTGGCGGCTTGCCTGAAATGTCATAAGTCACACGCGATACATTTTCAATCTCATTAATTATCCGATTAGAAACCAAACCTAAAAATTCATATGGCAGATGCGCCCAGCGAGCCGTCATAAAATCAATAGTTTCAACAGCGCGTAAAGCCACGACATAGTCATAACGACGACCATCACCCGTCACACCTACCGATTTTACTGGCAAGAATACGGCAAATGCTTGTGAAGTCTTATGATACAAGTCCCATTTGTACAGTTCTTCAATAAAAATATTATCAGCGAGTCTCAGAATATCTGCATACTCTTTTTTAACTTCACCTAATATACGAACACCTAAGCCTGGTCCTGGGAATGGATGGCGCTGAACCATTTCAGCAGGTAAACCAAGTTCAATACCAATGGTACGTACTTCGTCTTTAAATAACTCGCGTAAGGGCTCAACCAAACCGAGTTTCATATCTTCTGGTAAACCGCCCACATTATGGTGTGATTTAATTAAATGTGCTTTACCTGTTTTGCTACCCGCTGACTCGATTACATCAGGGTAAATTGTACCCTGAGCAAGCCATTTAGCATTGGTCAATTTCTCTGACTCTTCGTCAAAAATTTCAACAAATAAATTACCAATGATCTTACGCTTCACTTCAGGATCTGTTTTTCCTTCAAGTGCTTTTAAATACCGAGCTTCAGCGTCGACACGAATCACTTTAACGCCCATGTTCTCAGCGAACATCGCCATGACTTGATCACCTTCATTCAAACGTAACAGACCCGTATCAACGAATACACAAGTCAGTTGCTTTCCTATCGCTTTGTGCAACATCGCAGCAACCACTGAAGAATCCACACCACCTGAAAGCCCAAGAATAACTTCTTCATCACCTACTTGTTCACGTACATTATTAATACTATCGTCGATAATATTTGAAGGCGTCCATAATTTGGCGCAATCACAAATACTGCAGGCAAAACGTTCAAGAATGACACCACCCTGCTTTGTATGTGTTACTTCGGGATGAAACTGAATACCATAGAATTGTTTATCTTCATTGGCGATACCCGCGATTGGTGCATTCTCAGTACTCGCCATGAGTTTAAAGGAATCTGGAATCTCTACGAC
>CALFUP010000320.1 GCA_937929875.1 uncultured Cocleimonas sp.
CTCCAGAAAAGTGTTTAACAGAACTACAGAAATTTATTACAGGACTTGAATAGGCTTTTGTTTTTTCAAAGTATATTCAACTTTCGTTCAAAAAAAGCAGGATGATCAATGTTTAAAAAAGTAGCAGTAATCGGAGCAGGCACTATGGGTGCAGGCATTGCAGGACAAGTAGCCAATGCCGGTATCGACGTTTTATTATTAGATTTACCCAGTGAAGGCGAAAACGTTAATGCCGTATCACAACGCGGCCTTGATCGAATCAATGATCCGGATCAACCGGGCTTGATGGATGAAGCTGCTGGCGCTCGAATTGAGCTGGGTAATATTCGTGATGATCTGCACCGAGTCTCTGAATGTGATTGGATTGCAGAAGCGGTTGTCGAGCGTTTGGACATAAAACACAGCCTCTATGCTGATCTTGCAAAACATATGCAAACCGATGCGATTCTTACTTCTAATACCTCAACCATTCCGATTCGTTTATTAACCGAAGGAATGGATGACGATTTAAAACAACGCTTTGCGATTACCCACTTCTTTAATCCTGTACGTTTTATGCGTTTGCTAGAACTGGTTCGTGGTGAAGAAACTCGCCCAGACATCATGCAACGTTTATCAGACTTCTCAGAAAAAGAGTTAGGTAAAGGTGTTGTGCATTGCGCTGACACACCCGGTTTCTTAGCCAACCGTGTGGGCTGCTATGCGATTCAATTTGCACTGCATGAAGCGTTTAAAATGGATTTAAAACCTCAAATTGCAGATGCTTTATTCGGTCGCCCAATGGGAATTCCTAAAACAGGTGTGTTTGGCTTATACGATCTGATTGGTATCGATTTGATGTCGGATGTAGCAAAGAGTTTGGTCAGTATTTTACCTGGTGGTGATGCCTTTAATGAAGTTGCTGAACCTTTGCCTCTAATGACTGAAATGATCAAAAATGGTCAGACAGGCAATAAAGGCGGTAAAGGCTTTTACTTACAACCTGAAACAGGCGCCAAACAAGTCTTGGATTTTGATAGTGGCGAATACGTAGATTTCACGCGCCCAAATATTGAGATAGCTCTTAAAGCTGAAAAAGAAGGTGTTAAATGTCTGATTGATGACGATGAGTCAGAATATGGTCAATATGCCTGGTCAGTTTTATCAAATACTTTAGTCTATGCTGCTTCATTAATTCCTGAAGTGGGTAATGACCCAGATGCCATTGATGATGCAATGAAACTGGGTTACAACTGGGTTTCAGGGCCGTTTGAATTGATGGATGAAATCGGCGTTGATTACTTTGTATATCGTCTGCAAGAAGAAGGGCGCGAAGTACCTGAAATATTGATGCAAGCGCAAGAAGATGAGTCAGATACCTGCTTCTATCGTGTTGAAAATGGCGTTTACCAAAATCGTCTATGGAAAGAAGATTCGACTGGCACAACTACCTGGAAAACTATTGATCGTGGTGAAGGACTTACTCGTTTTATGGAAACGCGTAAAACACTAACACCTATCAAGGCTAACGATGCCGCTAGTTGGTATGCCTACAAAGAAGTTGCCTTGGTTGAATTCCATACCAAAGCGAATGCTTTAAACACCGATTCAATGAGTATTTTAAGCGATGCTTTAGATGGCGTAACAGAACAAGGGTTAAAAGGCCTGATCATACATAACGATGCACAGCATTTCTCCTGCGGAGTGAATTTAGAAGACGTTCGTGGTTTCATTGTCAATGATGATTTTTCTGGCTTAGATACATTCTTAGATCACTTCCAACAGTCTGTACACAAGATGGCAGTTGCTGATTTTCCTGTAGTGGTTGCTACTCCAGGTATGTCTATTGGTGGTGGTTTTGAAGTGGTATTACATGCGCATCATGTGGTTGCACATGCAAACTCAGTGATGGGCTTGGTTGAGAGCATGGTAGGTGTAATTCCTGGTGGCGGTGGTTGTAAAGAATTGCTCTATCGTTGGACTGAAAAATTAGGATTACAAACAACAGATATTTCAGAAGCAGCGTGGAAAACCTTCATGTGTATTGGTTATGGTAAAACTGCCTCTTCGCCAATGCTTGCTGAAGATATGGCGATGCTTCGTGACAGTGACGAATACCTAATGAACCGAGATCGTATGCTGGATAAAGCGTTGGATTATATTCATTCGGGTGCAAAAGCCATTCATTATGATCGTCCAAACTTAACTATGCCCGGCAAAGCGGTGTATCACGAAATGGCAGAATGGCTGGATAAGGGCCTCGCTAAAGGTTGGTTTACGCCTCACGATACCGTCGTCGGTCGTGCAGTAGCCAGTATTGTTACAGGTGGTGAAGATGTCGAAGAAGGCACGGTTTGGTCTGAGCAAGACTTATACGATGCTGAGCGACGTGCGTTTCTGAGACTAGCAAAAACTGAGGCAACTAAAGCCAGAATTAACAGCATGTTGGACTTGGGTCAAACACTTAGAAACTAAGTATCATTATTGAAGTAAAGCTAAGTTAGAGAAAGATGAAGGAAATTATGAATATAGATCTACAACTGCCATCAATGTATGACTCGCTTAAAGAGACTATTGGTCATCAAGCCAATTATGTTCCTTTAACGCCATTAAGCTTTTTATCTCGCAGTGCGGATGTCTATCCAGCACGACCTTGTTTAATACATGGTGATCGTGAATATTCATGGACGGAAGTTGAAAAGCGCTGTCAGCAAATGGCAGCCGCTTTAAAGAATTTGGGCATCAAGCAACTTGATACAGTTTCTGTGTTAGCTTTTAATACGCCCGAAATGTTCGAAGCACACTTTTTTGTGGGTTTGGCTAGTGCAGTTTTAAATACCATTAATACGCGTTTAGATGAACCAACCATTAGTTATATTTTAGAATTCGCAGAAGCGAAAGTGTTATTAGTTGATAGGGAGTTGTTGGCCGCCGCTACACCAGGATTACGTGCTCTTAAGGCCGCTGGAAAAGATATTCCAATAATTTTAATTGAAGATAAATTAGCCGCTACTAAGCCAGCATTACCTGATGATCTTACTATTCACTTATACGATGATCTGATCGCGAATACTCAAGTAAGACGAAGGGATTATCTTCCTGCTACAGTCGAAAATGAATTGAATCCATTTTCCATCAATTTCACCTCTGGTACTTCAGGTAAACCTAAAGGCGTGGTTTATCATCATCGTGGTTCTTATCTAATGTCTTTAGGGACTATTGCAGGTTGGAATATCCCAATGCATCCTGTGTATTTATATACAGTACCGATGTTTCACTGCAACGGTTGGGGTCATGCATGGACCATGGCAGCAATGGCGGGAACGGTTGTATGTAGTCGTAGTATCGTACCTAAAGAAGTTTTCTCACAGATTCAAAAATATCGCGTCACTCATTTCGGTGGTGCGCCGATTGTATTAAATATGCTGGCTAATTCTGAAGATTGCCCTGTAAAAGTCGCTGAAGATCGTAAAATTTATTGCATGACCGCAGGTGCACCACCACCAGCGTCAGTATTAAAGCGAATGGAATCAATGGGCTTTGATGTAATGCATGTATATGGTTTAACGGAAACTTACGGGCATATCCTTGAAGGGACACCACAGGATTTTTGGGCTGATACCGATGATGCAACACTAGCTGAGCTAAAGTCTAGGCAGGGCGTGCGTTTCCCAATGACAGAAGCAGTACAGGTGGTTAATCCCATCAATCTAAAACAAGTCAGAAATGATGGTGTTGAGATGGGAGAGATTGTGACTCGCGGAAATACCGTGATGCTAGGTTATTTGAAAAATGCTGACGAAACTCGTGAAGCATTTAAAGATGGCTGGTTTTGGAGTGGCGATTTAGCCGTGGTTAACCCAGATGGTTATATCCAAGTCAAAGATCGAGCTAAAGATATTATCATTTCAGGCGGTGAGAATATCTCATCAGTGGAAATAGAGAATGCCTTATACAAACATGAAGCTGTAGCAGACGCCGCAGTAGTTGCGATGCCAAACGAAAAATGGGGTGAGACACCTTGTGCTTTTGTGGAATTACGCGAAGGTGAAACAGTAGATGAAAAAGAAATTATCGAACACTGCGCACAGTATTTAGCGCGTTTTAAAAAGCCAGGTAAGGTTGTATTTTGTAGTTTACCTAAAACCGCTACGGGTAAAATTCAGAAATATGAATTGCGTAAGCAAGCTAAAGAATTAGCAAGTTAGACCTGCTAAGACGAGACAGTACTAGCCTGATTCAGCATTGGCGACAACAACCTACTCATGCGGTTTTTATTTTAGCTGAATGAAAACAGCTAAAAAGTGGGGGGGTGTCTTTTCTTTAGTATTTTGACTTTATTTTTACGCGTTTTATAAAAATAATTGAGTGATTCTTTCAATATGATCAATCCCACAAATTTCATTTCAGACTTAGTAAGCCGAATTACTGAAGCAGGTCAATCGCTTAAAGGTATTGACTCTGGTAACAGTGTTGATACTAAAACACTCTGTGATCATTTGATTTCTGAAAAAGGTGAAGCCATTGGAGTCGCCTTGGCCAAGGAAATTCTAGCTAGATACAAAGCATTCAATATGAAAGAAAAACTGGATTTCTTTCTATTGCTTCTGCATGAATTTGGCACAGACAATAATGCTATTGAAAAGGCTTTCCAAGATTGGAAAAAGAATGAAAAATCATCGGCAAGGGAGATTCACTTAGCGACTGAACCGAAAAGTATTGAGTTGATCAGTCGCCTAAACCGCGTAAAGGGAGCAACTTCAGACATTGTTGAAATGCGCAATGATCTGATTGGTTTTTTAAAATCAAATCCAGAATTAATAGCCTTAGATAATGACTTCAAGCACTTATTTACGTCTTGGTTCAATCGTGGCTTTTTAGAACTGAAAAGTATCGATTGGTCTACCTCTGCCGAAATTCTTGAGCGCATTATCAAATACGAAGCCGTTCACGAAATTCAAGGCTGGGACGATTTACGCAGAAGGGTAGTAGAGCCCGATCGCAGATTATTCGCGTATTTTCATCCTGCCATGATCAACGAGCCTTTGATTTTTGTAGAAGTCGCTTTGGTGAACAGTGTGCCCGATGCTATTCAGCCGATTCTTGCGGCTGATAGAGAGGCGATTGATCCTGAAAAAGCAAACACCGCGGCTTTTTATTCAATCTCGAACTGTCAGCCAGGCTTGCGAGGAATATCCTTTGGTAATTTCTTAATCAAGAAAGCGGCGATGGAGTTAAAGCATGAGTTTCCGACGATTAAAAACCTTATTACCTTGTCACCCATACCTGGTCTAGGTCGATGGATCGACGCAGAAATTCAAAAGCCTTCGGGTTTTCTCAAAGACTCTCAATTAGCGTTTATTCAAGATTTCAAAGTATCAAATAAACTGCCTAAAAATAAGAATGATGTCGCTGCACTTCGTGAGATTGCTGCTTGTTATTTAGTACATGCTCGTTCAGCCAAAGGCGGTGCTTATGATCCTGTGGCCAAGTTTCACTTAGGTAATGGCGCTTGTTTAAAGAATATTCACGCAAATGCAAATTTGGGCAAAACCAGTGGAGGTCATTGGAAAGATTGGGGTGTGATGGTGAACTACGAATACAAACTTCAAGATATCGAAAAGAACCACGAAGCGTTTATCAACGATAATATAGTGATTCATTCATCCGAAGTGCAATCCCTCGTGAAGAAAGGCATGAAATAACAATTCAAACAAAACACTGTTCAAATGCTTAGCGTGTTGAACAGTTTCAAAACCACCAAAAAGGTGGGGGGTGTACCTATTTTAGTTTAGTTTAGTTACACCTTAGGATGTGCTTGCATCTCTAAAGCGTCAAAATCAAACGGCAAACTTGCTATTCTCGCTTCAGCCATTCCATCATCGGTCATGACTGATAGATGCGTTTGATCTTTTGTGCCACTTCGGTCCAACATCGCAAAAGCTAATTGTTTTTTGTATTTTGGCGACCAGACTTGTGAGCGAATCTCACCGATAGGCATATTATTTTGGATTACGGTCATGCCCGTCGCTTCGTTATCAATGATCAACCCCATTAATTCTCTGGTTGATTTATGTTTGCGTAAGGCATCGATACTTAGGCTTTTAATATCGGCATCGACACTGACATATTTCTCAAGATCACATTCGAAAGGCGTATCTTTAAAGTCCATATCATTACCGAATGACATTAAGCCACTTTCGATGCGTTCGATATTATTAGGACAGCCAGGACCCACGTTTAAATCAGCCCCTTTTTCGAATAGCTCATCCCATAATTGTGATCCTAAAGCGGCATCATTAACGTAGACTTCGAATCCACCTTGCTTACTCCAACCAGAGCGTGCGACTAGCATATCTGTGCCACTGTAATTCATCATTTCAGAGCGGAAAAAACGAATATCTCTAACGCTCTCGCCAAATACACGGGTCATTAATTCTTCAGCTTTGGGGCCTTGAATAGCCAATGGCCATACATCTGGCTCGGTCACTTTTACATCTAAGCCAAACCCAGTGGCTAAGCCTTTTGCCCACAACAGCACGTCGCTATCTGCTATCGATAACCACCAAAGATTATCAGTATGTTTGATTGCGATAGGGTCATTAATAAGCATTCCATTTTCATCACACAAAGGCACATAAAAACATTGACCGAATTGCGCTTTTGAGAGATCACGTGGCGTCATTAATTGGATAAGTTTAAAAGCATCAGGACCTTCAATTTCAACCTGTCGTTCAACGGATACATCCCATATTTGTACATGTTCACAAAGGTGCCAATAGTCTTCTTCAAGGCTACGAAATACCGTAGGTAACAACATATTGTTGTAAACAGTATAAGATTTAACGCCTTGATCAGTAACGCCTTGGGTGAAAGGAGTTGAACGTAATCTTCGTGAAATGGATATCTCTGCTGCCATTGTATAAGCTCTGAATAGGAATTTAGATTATTCATTGATGCTAGCACGACTGTTAACTTCCCTAGTCTTGTTTACGACTAAGATTTATCTGGATACGATATTGATATGCTGAGGTTTCATTATATAAATGACACCCCCCCCACTTTTTAGTTAAACATGAGTTTAGAAGAGCGTTTACATTAATATTATTCTTGTATTTAAAGACTTACAGGCATCGCTGTACTAAGGTTAGGGGATGAATTTCTTAATTAATAAATGCATAAGTAACTACATTAGTAACTACATAGCTAAGCCAATAAATCGGCTAATTTCTAAAACACTATTGATAAGCATATTTCTATTCTTTTCATTTGCAACAAGTGCAAACCTCAGTACAGAATTAATTGAAATAGAACACAAACCGATCGCTCCAAGATTTAATTTGCCCGACATGCAAGATGAGTCTCGAGAATTGACAGATTATCTTGGCAAGCCCGTTATTATCTCTTTTTGGGCAACTTGGTGTCCGCCGTGTCGAAAGGAAATTCCTTATTTTAATCGTGCCTGGGAAAAGCTAAAAAATGACGAGATTGAAATGCTCTTCGTTAATATTAATGAGGGTAAAGAGACAATTGAAGCTTACACAAAAGACCATCCTATCAAGTTAAAGATTTTAAGAGATGAAGGAGCAGGACAACTTAAAAATTGGAATATGACAGGACTTCCAACGACATTTGTTATTGATCCAGAAGGTCGAGTGGTTTACCAAGCGATGGGTGAGCGTGCTTGGGATAGTGATGATATTTTAGATAAGGTTAGAGCTTTGAGAGCTAAGACTAATAAGACTAGCAAAAAAATTGATTCTCAATCAAATCAAGACAAAACAAATGACACTAAAATAAAAATCGATGAGAATAAAACTAAGAGCTGAATTACGTTTCTTCTTTAAAAGCGAGACTGGCTTTATAACAGGTTGGTGTGTTGGTTAGTTCTCCATTCCATCAAACGAAATGGAAAACTAACAAAAAGTAGGGGGGTGTCATTTCGACTTAACTCAATACAGGCCTTCGACAAGCTCAGGAACCTAATTCGACATACTTCGACTAGGTTCAGTACAAGTGCGCAATAGAACTGTCATTTTAAACTTTAAACACTAGCCAAAACCTATTACTTCACAGTCGCTTTATCGCCCCATATTTGTTTCAAACGCTTATCACGACCACAGTTCCAACGATATCCTTTGTATCGGATTGGATTCTTTTTGTAATAATCCTGATGGTAGCTTTCTTTGCCTTTGATGGGGTAAAACGTGGCAGCATTTAATATTGGCGTTACCACTTTCTTATTGGGAAACATCTTTTCAACGGCTACTTTAGATGCTTCTGCCATTTTTCTCTCTTCTTCGTTAGCGACAAAAATAGCGCTTAAATACTCAGAGCCTTTATCACAAAACTGACCACGAGCATCGAAAGGATCAATGTTCACCCAGTAATGGTCCAATATGCCTTGATAGTCTACTATCTTAGGATCATAAGTGATCTCCACAACTTCATAATGACCTTTATGGTTACCGTTGTAAGTTGGGTTTTTTAAGGTTCCGCCAGAAAAACCAGAGACTACATCAGTCACTCCCTTTAGTTTTTCGAAATCAGATTCCATACACCAAAAACATCCGCCCGCTAATACTGCTTTATCAGCAATCGCACTGGAAGATAAGAAGAGGGTGAAAAATGTTAATAAAATACCAAGCGTTTTATTCATTACTTGTTGTCCTTCGGTTTTGTTGAGTTTTGATTAATCATCAATGATAGCTTACGTTAAATATTCATAAATGGATGCGCAATGTTACTTGTCATATTTCGCATCAACTTACTTGTTATGATCAGGCCATTTCCACAGTGGCTCATCTAGCATTCCTTGGCCTGCGATTTGTGTTTGACCTAACTCTTTGTGTAAGTGTATCGAATTACACGTATCAGCACGTTCCAAAGTCGCAATTAATCGACTAGCATGAGAAACCACCCAAACTTGAGTCGATTCGGATGCGCGAATAATTAGCCTACCTAAGGCAGGAAGTAAGTCGGGGTGCAAGCTAGTTTCGGGCTCGTTAAGCACCATTAAAGTAGGGGGTCTCGGTGTAAGTAGCGCCGCAACCCACAAGAGATAACGCAAAGTGCCGTCTGAAAATTCAGATGCTGATAACGGTCTAAGTAAGCCATGCTGGCGTAAGTTCACCATAAATCGACCGTCCTCCTGTACAGAAATCGCTATGCTAGAACCTGGGAAAGCATCCGAAATAGCATCATTAAGCGCGTTTGCATCGCCAATTTCAATAATGGTTTGTAATGCCGCAGCAAGATCACGACCGTCATGATGTAACACCGGCGTGCGCGTACCTAGTTGTGGTAATCGGGCTGGCGCTTCTGAGTCTGATCTAAAGTGATCATAAAAACGCCATCCTCTGATTTGCTCTTTTAGACTCAGTATTTCAGGTGCTTTTTCCGGATCAGTTGCTTGCGTGAAAATACTTTCGAAGTTACTGGTGTGTTGCGCGATCACATTCCACTGCCTACTGTCGCGTACTTTAATCATCGGACCTAGACGATCCACCAATGAACTCGCAGGACGATAGGAATTACCAGCCCAAATGCACTCACGTTTAATTTCGGGATCAAGAGAAAAAAAAGTCGGACCAAGACTACCAGGAATCGGTAAACCTAGTGAAATCGAATAGCCGAATTCTTGACCAGAGAAATCCTCACCAGAAAAACCTAATCGCAAACGCTTTGATTTTTGTAGAGGACCACCTTGAACTTCTACCTTACCTGACCGCATTGCATCTGTTATTTTTTCAGGACCAGCCCAAAAAGTAGAATTCAATCCACCTTCACGTGCTAAAGAATTGATTACGCCGCCTTGTGCCGTTTCGGATAACAGCCTAAGCGCCTTATACAAATTCGACTTACCACTCGCATTTTCACCGGTTATTAAATTTAGACTGCCAAAAGGAATGACTAGATTTAGTAACGAGCGATAATTAGCAATAGCAAGGGTTTTAATCATTTTCTATTTTTATTGGGACTTATATTTTGTAAAGTCTAAATAATACCTTAAAAATGACACCCCCCTACTTTTTGAAGGTTTATTTTGTTGAAATGCTATTGTGTGTTTTCTTCTTTTATTTGTTTTTCTTTTTAAATGTTACGTAAAAGAAAATACAAATCGCAACAGCAAAAATAGCGTAATAAATTAATTCCATAAATTTTCTATCCTTGTGGTAAAAATAATTGATCTTTAATTAAGCTAAACGCAATCGCCCACATAACGCAGCCTATTATAAAGTCTAACATTTTCCATGATTTTGGGTTTTCGAAAAATGGTCTGAGTATTCTAGCGCCAAATCCTAGAGCAAAAAAGAATACGAATGATGCTGTTATGGCTCCCACTGCAAACTCAACTTTTTGTCCGACATATTGGGTCGATATCGAACCTAATAGCATCACGGTATCTAAATAGACGTGTGGGTTCAACCAAGTCAGAGCAAGGCAAGTTGTCGCCACTTTGAGCAAGGATGAGGTTTTTGTATCAGCCGGATTCAAACTCTCATTGTTTTGAAATGCGGACCAAAAATTCATAGCTCCGTAGATGAATAGAAATAAAGCACCACCATATCTTGAAAGCGGTTCTATCCAAGGAACGGTGGCGATAATTAAGGAGAATCCAGAAACGCCCAAGGTAATTAATAAGGCATCTGATACTGCACAAATAAGACAGACGATAAACACATTTTCTTTTTTAAGCCCTTGGCGAAGGACAAACGCATTTTGTGAGCCAATCGCAAGAATCAGGCTAATGCTGAGGGTAAAGCCTGCAAGAAGAGCGCTCAATGTGATGCTCGCAAAATGATACTATTATTCAATGTTATACCTTTAAGTCATATCGGCTCTAAATAAATCCGTATGATGAATATTCTACTAAATAGAAAAAGGGTGATGTTAAACAGTTTGAAAGCGACTCTCTACTATTAATCATTTTTATTTGGTTTATATTAAACTGATGTTTATAAACGAGCCAGCTGGAATAACAAAATGAGCCATTACAAAGGAATGAATGCCTCGACCTTAGAGGCAGAGTACAACCTAACGAAACGTCGTGGTGCGGATAGTTTTGCCAAGGTAGCTGAAGGTTGGTCACAGCGAAGCGAAGCGTATCGCAAAACAACTAACGCACAAGTTGATATTGCCTATGGTGATGGTGCGCGAGATAAGCTTGATTACTTCTACTCAGGGAATCCCAATGGCCCTCTTATTATGTATATCCATGGCGGTTATTGGCAACGAGGTGATAAAAGCATGTACAGCTTTATCGCAGAGCCTTTCATCAATCACGGTGTTTCAGTTGCGGTAGTAAATTACAGTCTCACACCTTCAGTTCGTATGGGTGAAATCCCCCCGCAAATACGCAAAGCCATCGCTTGGTGTTTTCAGAATAATAGGGCGCTAAAGTTCGAAAAAAGCCAGTTTCACCTTAGTGGACATTCGGCAGGTGGACACCTAGGCGCGATGATGATGGCGACTAATTGGCCTGCTTATGACAAACAACTCCCCATCGATTTGATCCGATCAGCGCTGTTAATTTCGGGCGTTTACGAATTAGAACCGATTGTGCATACCAGCTTAAATGAAGGGCCTAACATGGATATTCCCGAGGCAATTGCTGAAAGCCCTTCGTTTATTCCACTCCTTACTAATGCGCCTCAATTAATAGTATACGGTGGAGGAGAAACGGATGAGTTCCATCGCCAATCAATAGATTATGCGAATAAATTTAGAACAGCAGAACGCACGATTGAGCTATACGAAGTTCCTGATGTTGATCATTATGATGAGTTAGATCGGCTTGCTGATGATGACAGTAGTTTCTTTGAAAAAGCTTTGACGTTAATTACAGGTAATTAAGGAAGTCCTGATCAAGTCCAATATTTTTAAGCGTGTTAAAAGCCCCATTAACTTCCCCGAAGATCGTTGCAATAGAATGACTATTACGCCTCACTTCGTGGAAGTTAAACACGCTTTTTTCTGACCTTAAATTATATTGACTTAATCAGGGCTTCCTTAAGTAATAAATAGCAAATGAAGAAAGTAGGGGGGGTCATTTTGACAAGCTCAATACATCGTATTTGAGATACGTCGGATAAACTTAATACGCTTACTTAGAAATCTATTTTTAAAGCTATTCAAAACTTACCATTGTCGTTTTTCCATACACTTCGCTCTGGAATGGCTTCTGTCGTATCCCAATGCTCAACAATCTTTCCATCTTCCAAGCGATAAAGATCAAAGAAAGAAGTTTGAATTTGATCTACAGTTCCTTCGCATGCAGATAAAACAAAATTACCTTCAGCTAGAAGATGATGGCATTTTGCGTAGTTTATAGATAAATCATCAGTCATACTTCCAGATAAAATATCCCGTAATTCAATCTGCTCATTTACACATCGCGGATTATGTTCTAAATAATTTTCTTTATCGATGTATTCATCTAAAACTTCAAGTCGTTCTTCTATTAGAATTTCTTGAACGAATGACTTAATGATCAAACGATTACTTTCTGTCTTTTCAAGGTCTGTGATTTCAGTTGAGCCATCTACCATGGTTTGATTGGATAAGCTTGGGTCTGGGGTGCTAAGTTCTATTCTGCTTTGGATATTATCCCAGTGCTCAACGGCTTGGCCGTCTTCAAAGCGAAAGATCTCGAAGCCTATATTGCGTGTAGCGAAATCATATTCTGTATGGGCGAAGATAAAATCTCCGTCTTCGAAAATTCGTACGATATTCACTTTAGGATTCGTTTTCGATAGGCGCTTAAAGAGTACCGCTAAGCCTTCACTACCTTCATGGGTTTCAGGATTGTGTTGGATATATTTAGCTTCGTTGACTACGGACACTGAAGCAGGGTCACCCGTTGCGATGCTTTTAAGTAAATTTAGTATTTGTTGTTTTTTAGGTGAAATCATAAATTTGAATATAACTTTTGATCAATATGCTTGTAAGATATCTTATATTGGATACTTTGAGCGACTACTATGACTAAAATTGATCAAGATAAAATCAAAAAATCGAGAAACTTAACCTTAATTATGGCTATTTTAGTTTCAATTACAGCCGGTATGCGTTGGTTAGGCTTGTTCGGTTTTGATGAAAATTCAATAGGGCCATTATTTAGCACGGTTTTGGCTTTGATACTGTTCGCCATGGCGTTTTTTAAGCATAAGAGTTTAAGCAAATAATAAAGTCTTGTTTGTAGGCATGAAAAAACTCTAGCGAAGTTCAGCGATATTTATATCTCCAGAGCATAAATCAGTAATCGTTTGAATAAAATCTTCACTTGATGCTTCAGGGACTTCAACAGTCATCAGTATATTTTCTTGATACTTCTCTTCAAGTAGTTCGCCTTCATAAGATTCAATCAATAGTTTGATCGCATTAATATGCGGATAGGCAAAGCTGATTTGCCATTGAGTCATTTGTCTTTTTTGGAATACAGAAATACCTTCGAGTGCATTTTTAACTGAACCTGAATAGGCTTTTACTAAGCCTCCAGGGCCCAGTTTTGTGCCACCGAAATAGCGCGTGACTACGGCGACAATTTCACCTATATCAGAATGTAATAATACATTTAGCATAGGTTTTCCTGCAGTGCCGTGAGGCTCACCATCATCGCTCATACCAATTTTAGCGGTATCTCCTGGCTTGCCAGCAACATAAGCCCAGCAATTATGTGAGGCATCGGGGAATTCTTTTTTAATTGCTGCGACAAAGGTATTTGCTTCATCGGCATTACTAGCGTGCGCGATTGAGGTGATAAACTGACTACGTTTGATGAGTTCTTCGGCGCGATGGGTTTTTGCGGGTATGTTGTACATTTAAAAGAAGCACCACTGTTGGATGGTTTTTATGATGGTGTTTGATCCTCTAGTTTCCCTCTTGGTAAAAGAGGGATTTGTAGTGTGGCATTTTTAAATCTTCAAATAACTGTTTAAGTGATTTTGATCAAATTCTAACTTATCAATCTTAATATATGCCACACCTTCTTCAACTGAAATAGCGGCTTGTTTTATACCTGTAATATCAAGCAGTTGTTTCGTGGTTTTTTCAATATCCACTAAGAATTCATCACTGAGTTTAACCAATTGGCTTTTGAAGAAGTCAGGTTTTGGCAGACTAATCGCGACCACTAAAAATAACAGCGCAACACAAATGCCGAAGATGAAGACACCCGATATTCCAAAGTTTTGCAGAATCAAACCACCCAATGCGCCGCCAACAAATATGCCTAAAAACTGCGCCGTTGAATAAACCCCCATCGCCGTGCCTTTAGCACTCACATCGGAATATTTTGCGACTAATGAAGGCTGTACCGCTTCGAGAAAATTAAAGCCGATAAAAAATAATAAGAACGCAAAGAGTAGGGGATACAAACTGAAATCTACAAATGCTAGTAGCACTTGTGACAGCACGATTAAGGAAACGGCAAGGACGAAAAATAGTTTAATCTTGCGGAATTTTTCCGAGATGATAATCATCGGTAAAGAAAACAGAATTGAGATAAACAATACAGGTAAATAAATCTTCCAATGTTCGGCGGTATCTAATTGTAATGAGTCTCTGAATATCAGCGGTAACACGGCAAAGTTTGCGGTCATCAATAAATGCAATGAAAACACGCTTAGGTTCATGCGCAATAAAGTGCTTTGGCTTAGCACAGGTTTTACATAAGACTTTAAAATACCGACATCACGATGTGTTTTGGCAAGTTTTGGGGTTGGAACAACAAAAGTGACGAGTAAAATACCAATTACCGCGAGGACTGCCGTTGTCCAGAAAACGGCTGATAATCCTCCCCATTGGCTGATGACTGGGCCTAACACCATCGCAATAGCAAATGAGGCGCCGATACTCATACCGATAAATGCCATCATTTTGGCACGATGATCTTCGCGACTTAAATCTGCAGCTAAAGCCATCGTGGTTGCTGCTATCGCACCACTACCTTGAATGGCGCGTGCGGCGATAATCCAGTAAATATCATCCGATAGTGCGGCTAAGATACTGCCTAAAGCAAAAACTAATAGACCGCCAATAATCACTGGCTTGCGACCAATCTTATCTGAAAGCATGCCCAGTGGGATTTGTAATATGGCCTGAGATAAGCC
>CALFUP010000321.1 GCA_937929875.1 uncultured Cocleimonas sp.
AAAACTTAACGCAATTGGTTCGTGTGGCTAACATGGGCGATGACGAAGAAGAGCTCGATGAAGACGGTAATCCAATCGTTAATGATGATGCGACTGACGTTGAAACTTCTGCAGATGATAGAAATACTGAAACTGACGATAGTTCTTTAGCTGACGATACCGTAAATGACGACACTGTAAATGACGGCTCTTCAGACGAAGACTAATATCTAATCTTAAAATAATATCAAAAAGTAGGGGGGTGTCTTTTTAAACAGTCAATATATAGGTTTTAACACTGTCTAAATAACTCCAAATATGGATACCCTCTCTACATTTATAGATAAGTTAGATAGCTTTGGCTATCTGCTTATCGGCGTCAACTTGCTACTCATGCTGTTCGCCAAAGTGATTCTCCAACAGGTTTATAATCAACCAGAAAAAATATTAAACTTCTCTCGTAAGGTTATGATTTTTAGAGCATTGAACTTGCTCATCATTCTTGCCTATGGTTACTTTCGGTTCTTTCAAGATAAAAACAATAAAACCTTTTTGATTAATATTATAGGCGTTCTAGCCATCGTCTATTTTGCTTATTTAGCGATGCATATCGCACATGGTTTCTTAGTCCGTTTCTATGGAAAAAAACGTGAGGTAAATGGAGAGATATCTTTTATTTCAAGTTATCAAACTCGTTTACTCAGCATCTTCAGCAGTATCTTCATTTTTATAATCGCTTTGATAGGTATCATTCGTTTACTAGGTTTTGATTCAGTTCTCGAAGCGGGCGGAGTGATCGGTTTAATCGGTGTGTTTTTTGCCTTAACCTCAGGAATTTGGGCTCCTGATATCTTTCATGGTTTAATTATTCTCAATAGCGATATGCTCTCTGAAGGCGATGTGATTCAATTTAATGATGGCGATCTTTTCTATGGCAGGGTTCATAAAACCAAAGTTTTTCATACGGTTATCTTAAGCATTCCTACTAACCATAGAGTGATGATTCGAAACTCAAAATTACGTGACTTTACTGTTCATAACCTTTCAAAGTTCGCATCGGCTAGGGGCCTTCGTGAAAGTCTGAGTTTTAAAATTTCTTATGATACATCTACAGACTCAGTCAAAGATCTGTTCAGTACCGTTTACGAAGCAGCAAAAGTTGACCCTGAAATATTTATTGAAGATCAATATGAATTTCAGTATGGGATAAAAGAAACGGGTGATCATGCGGTGGAATGGATCTTTTATTATCACACGAAAGAAGTCGATAAATTACTATTAACCCGACAGCGTTTACTATTATTAATGCTAGAAATGTCGAAGGAAAAAGGTATTTCACTTTCTACACCAATCACTATCAGTAACTCATAAAAATTTTAGCGAGAAGAGCTTTGGAACTCATTTGATGACACGAAAATACAATTTTAGTGCAGGTCCGGCAACCCTTCCACTCGACGTATTAAAGCAAGCTCAAGCAGAGATGCTGGATTGGAACGGGACTGGCGTATCGGTGATGGAAATGAGTCATCGCAGCAAAGAGTTTATTGAAATCGCAGCGACTGCAGAATTTGATTTACGAGAATTGATGGCAATTCCAAATAATTATAAAGTGTTGTTTTTACAAGGTGGAGCGCATTCTCAATTTGCTGCTATTCCTTTAAATTTGCTTCGCGGAAAAAAAACCGCGGACTATTTAGATACAGGTATTTGGTCTCGCAAAGCGATCACTGAAGCAAGTCGATATTGCAATGTTAATATTGTTAGTAGTTCTGCTGAGAGTAACTTTAAAACGATTGAAGCCGTTAGTGATTGGCATACAAACTCTGATGCCGCTTATTTACATTATGTTTACAACGAGACAATTGGTGGACTAGAGTTGTCTCAAGAGCCGCAGATTAGTAATGCTGTTCCTTTAGTCGCAGATATGTCATCAACTATTTTATCACGCCCGATTGATGTGTCTAAATACGCTATGATTTATGCTGGCGCTCAGAAAAACATAGGTCCCGCTGGTCTAACGATCGTTATTGTTCGAGAAGACCTTTTGGGAGATACGGTTGAATCGACCCCAACTATGTTGGACTATGCAGTACACGCAGAAACTGGGTCTATGTATAACACGCCGGCCACATATGCTTGGTACTTGTCTGGATTAGTCTTTAAGTGGATTAAAAAACAGGGTGGTTTGGCTGCTATGGCTGAAATCAATCAACGCAAGTCACAGAAATTATACAACTTGATTGATGTATCAGGCTTTTATAATAATGACGTAGATAAGCAATTTCGTTCTTGGATGAATATACCTTTTAATCTACCTGCAGAATCTATGAATGAATTATTCTTAAATGAAGCTACTAAGAATAATTTAGTTGCACTAAAAGGCCATAAGTCAGTAGGCGGAATGCGTGCCAGCATTTACAATGCTATGCCTGAAGAGGGAGTTGATGCTTTGCTTAAAATGATGACTGATTTTGAACAAGATTATGGTTAGTTGCTAATTTATAGATTTTGTAATGCGCAGAAATATACTCAATATTAATTAATTAAGTTTGTAAATAAAGATATGGATAAATCATCAGATACAACATCGGAAAAAACCACAGAGCTAAGTGATAAGTTACTGAAAATACGAGATTCTATTGATGCGATAGATGAACAAATGTTGGAGCTTTTGTCGAAACGTGCTACTTGCGCTGAGGAAGTAGCAAAAACTAAACGTGAATCAGGTGAAAAGAATTTATGGTTTTATCGACCAGAGCGTGAAGCTCAAATTCTAAATAAAATGTCTGCTAATAATAAAGGCCCTCTAGCAAACGAGAGAATTACGGCGATTTACCGTGAAATAATTTCATCGTGTTTAGCTTTAGAACAAAGTATTAAAGTGGCTTTTCTTGGGCCAAAAGGAACATTCTCACAAGAAGCGTCAAGTAAGCACTTTGGGCATGCGGTAGAAACCGTACCCATGGGTTCAATTAAACAAGTATTTACCGAAGTTGAAAATGGCTCGGTGGATTATGGTGTGGTGCCCATCGAAAACTCAACCGAAGGCGTTATCTCCTATACCTTAGATGTATTCATGCATTCACCGTTAAAAATTAGTGGTGAAGTGAGTTTACGTATCCATCAAAACTTAATGACACAAAATAAAAACTGGAAAGATGTGACTACGGTTTATTCGCATCAGCAATCATTAGCGCAGTGTCGTCAATGGCTGGATGATAATTTACCGAATGCAGAACAAGTTCCAGTTTCTAGTAATACTGAAGCGGCTCGACGAGCCAAAGAAGATCCTTCAGCCGCTGCGATTGCAGGTGTTCTCGCGGCAGAAACTTATGGTTTAGAGATAGCTAAGAAAAATATTGAAGATAATCTAGATAATACCACTCGTTTTTTGGTGATAGGTAAGCAAGATGTTCCACCGTCAGGTGAAGATAAGACTACCTTGATGATTTCTGCAAAAAATCGTTCTGGAGCGCTTTATCATTTATTGGCGCCTTTAGCTGCAAACGGTTTGGATATGACTCGAATAGAATCCAGGCCTTCACAAAATGCTAATTGGGAATATTACTTCTTTATGGACATTGATGGTCATGCAGCTGATCCCAAGGTAGCAAAAGCACTAGGTGAGCTATCATTAGAGTCTCAAATGATTCGTGTTTTAGGTTCATACCCAAAAGCTATTTTGTAAGAGTTTGCTAAGTAGCAAATAGCTAACATTAGAACAGTAAAATTTAACCATAGATGATGTAAAAATGAGTATTGATTTCCACAAGCTTGCTGTTGCTGGCATCCAAAATTTAAAACCTTATTTACCGGGCAAACCGATTGAAGAATTGGAACGTGAATTGGGTGTTACTAATACCTTAAAACTAGCTTCTAATGAAAATACGATGGGAGCAAGTCCTAAAGCCATTAAGGTGATGCAAGAAGCGATAACACAGGTTGATCTGTATCCCGATGGCAATGGTTATGTGTTGAAGCAAAAGATCTCAGAAAAATTCGATGTTGGCCTTGAACAGCTTATTTTAGGTAATGGCTCGAATGATATATTAGATATGATTGCTCGTGTTTTTCTTTGCGAGGGACGAGAAGCTATTTTTTCTGAATATGCTTTCGCAGTATATCCAATTAGTACCCAAGCTGTTGGGGCAACGGCCCGGATTTCAAAAGCATTAGATTCAGATCATGATGAAAACCCATATGGGCATGATCTTGATGCAATGGCAGCTTTAATAAATGACAAGACCAGTGTTATTTTTATCGCTAATCCTAATAATCCCACCGGTACTTGGTTGAAAAGCGATGAATTACAAAACTTCATCAGTAAAGTGCCGGAAAATATTATTGTCGTGGTTGATGAAGCCTATTGCGAGTATGTAGAATCTTCAGAGTATCCAGATACTTTGAAATGGTTGAACCAGTATCCTAATTTAATTGTTTCGCGTACTTTTTCTAAAGCTTATGGCCTAGCCGGTTTGCGCGTTGGTTATGGTGTTTGTAATGAGCAAATAGCTGACCTGTTGAATCGTGTTCGGCATCCTTTTAACGTCAATACGGTTTCGATTTTAGCCGCTACTGCAGCGTTGGATGATGATACACATTTGCAAAAATGTGTTGAGATGAATACCAAAGGCATAAAATTTTGGCGTGCTGCATGTCAATATCGTGGTCTTGACTATATTCCAACGGTTGGAAATTTTATCACTATCGATTTTGAACAAGACGCGATGCCTATTTATGAAGCATTGTTGCGTGAAGCTGTGATTGTTCGTCCAATCGCGAATTATGGTTTACCCAATCATTTACGCATCAGTATCTCTACACCTGAAGATAACCAGAGATGTTTGGATGCACTCGACAAAGTCATGCAAGAGCTTGGTATAGATAACTAATGATCTTACTTAAGCGTATCAGATCATGATTAATAAACTCTGTGTTTTTGGCGTTGGGCTGATTGGTGGCTCACTAGCTTTGGCTTTAAAAAAAGCGAACTATTGCAAAACTATTATAGGTTGCAGTCGTAATGAAGCACATCTAAAAAGAGCAGTAGAGTTAGGGGTAATTGATAGTTATACCTTGGATCAAAAAGAGGCAGTACAGGGTGCTGATGTTGTTTTATTAGCAGTGCCACTAAGAGCGATTGGTGGAATACTAGAAAACATAAGCGACGCACTAGATAAAGATACCATTATAACCGATGCGGGAAGCGCTAAAGGTAGTGTTGTCAACGCTGTTAAAACAGCATTTTCTGGTGTTTTACCGCCTAACTTTGTAGCGGGTCATCCGATCGCTGGACGCGAAAAAAGCTCTGTTGAGGCTGCGATTCCGGATCTTTATGTGGATCATAAAGTCGTATTAACACCTACTTCTGAAACTAACGAAATTGCTATAAATACAATTAAGGATATGTGGCAGATAGCGGGCGCAACAGTTGAAATGCTCCCGATCAAACAGCATGACGATGTTTTAGCAGCAACCAGTCATTTGCCTCATGTGTTAGCGTTTACCTTTGTTAATTCATTATCTAAATCTGAATACAAAGATGAAGTCTTTGATTATGCCGCAGGTGGTTTTGAGAGCTTTTCACGCACGGCTTCTAGTGATGCAGTGATGTGGCGCGATATTTGTTTAGAAAATAAAACGGCTATTCTTGATGCAATCGATGTTTATCAAGAAGACTTAGCAAAAATTAAAGCAGCTATTTCTGATAGTAATGCCGAAGAAATAGAGTCACTATTTATTCAAGCGAAAACAACTCGTGATCGTATCATTAAAAAAACCTAGTTTTCTTTTAGCTCTTCAGGGCATAAAAATTATCACGCCATATATTTATCTCTCGATAACAGACTCAAAAAGATCAAAATAAGTGGGGAAAGTCTTGCCAGTACACCCAGGGTCATTGATAGTGATAGCGCTTTTACCCATAGCCGCAAGCGATAAACACATTGCCATACGGTGGTCGTCATAAGTATCAATAGTGGCAGATGAAATTTCAGTAGGGGGCTCGATTACGATGTAGTCTTCGCCTTCTTCAACAGTCGCCCCCACTTTACGCAACTCAGTTGCCATAGCACTTAAACGATCCGTTTCTTTCACGCGCCAGTTGTAAATATTGCGAATCGTCGTGGTTCCATCCGCAAATAAGGCTGTTGCTGCGATAGTCATTGCGGCATCTGGAATGTGATTTAAATCCACATCAACGGCTTTAAGTTTACCCGCATTCGTAACAGTAATGGATTCTTTTGCCCATTCAATGTCTGCCCCCATCATTTCCAAAACGTCAGCAAATTTCGCATCGCCCTGAATGGATGAAGTACCTACGCCATTAACTTTTATGCTACCACCTTTTATTGCAGCTGCAGCTAAAAAATATGAGGCAGAAGATGCATCGCCTTCCACCATAATGCGTCCTGGTGATTGATAAGTTTGACTGCCTTTAATTTTGAATGACTCAAAGTTGTTGTTTTCAACGTCAACACCAAACATTTTCATTAAATGTAGCGTTATTTCGATATAGGGTTTTGAGACCAGTTCATCAATCACTACTATTTCCATATCGCTTTTTGATAAGGGAGCCGCCATTAGCAACGCAGTTAAAAACTGGCTAGAAATACTGCCTTGTATTTCAATTCGGCCGCCTTGCAAGCCGTTGCTATTGATTCTTAATGGGGGATAGTCTTGGTCTTGTAAATACTCAATATCTGCACCTGCTTGGCGAAGCGCATTGACAAGGTGACCAATAGGACGTTCAAACATACGAGGTTCACCCGTTAAGGTGAAGTTACCCTTGCCAAGGCATAAGGCAGCTGTCAGTGGGCGCATCGCTGTGCCCGCATTGCCTAAAAACAATTCAATATCGTCATCTCCTACATTGATTGGACCACCTAGGCCTTGCACGACACATACGCTTTTATCATCAGAAAGGGTATAGCTTACACCCAGTTTTTTTAAGGCCGACAGCATGAAATTTATATCATCACTATCCAGAAGATTACTCACTTCGGTGGCACCTTCTGCAAGTGACGCAAGCAATAAAATACGGTTAGATAAGCTTTTTGAGCCAGGTATTGTGACTTCACCGTTTACGCGGGAGATGGGTTTTATTGTAATATTTTCCATGGATTCTTAACTGCCCGCATATTTTTAAATAAGAAATTAATTATAACGCGGAGTGAGTACAAATCTACCTTGATAATTGCTTAAATGATGATTAGTTATTTATGATTGCGATAGAAAATAAATCTATCTCTGTCGTTGAAAACTAGGGGGGTGTCATTTTTAGGTAATTTTATATGAAATATTTAAGCATTATACATTTCATTGTTATTACTCCTGTACGGAGCTTTAACTGATTATGTTAAGCTCATGTAATTTTAGATTGAGGAAATAAATTGAAAATAATAAAACAGCTTCAGCACTTATTTCTAGTCTTCTTAATCACGATAATTACAGCTTGTTCTGTTGATCCTAATAATGGCTTAGACACTAACAGTTCTAATGTAGGGATAAAACCTAATAGACTTCCCATCAGTTCCGAGCTTGTCGGCACGTATAGCCTTTTTGCAGGTTCAGAAGTAAATTTTGGAATTACCGAACAAAACAATACTGTATTTTTAACCTTGTTTGGACAAAAAGAAGCCTTACAGAAAATCAGTCCAACGCGTTATAAGCTAACAAACGGTGATTTGATAAATTTTGATTACTCACCTGAAGGTAAATACGATCGATTTGTGACGATGAATGAAGGCAGGCAGCAGCTATTTATTCGTAATGAATCCTTGCAACAAAGTCGATCAAAAGTGACTGATCAAGCAGTCTATACATCGCAACTAATGAAGTCGGTGAAACCTGGGGCATACACTTATTCAAGGTTTTTGAGTCCTGCAAGAGGCTTGGTTGATTACTCTGTTTATTTACCACCTCAATGGAGCCGCAACAGCAATAGGACTTATCCATTGGTGTTTTTTCTGCATGGACAATTAGGTTGGGAGAGAAGTTTTCCCGATAGCGTGCCAGCACAACAATTAAATCAATGGATCTCTAGAGGACTTATTCCACCGATGGTCATAGTGTCACTACGCACTGGAAGACTGAAGGGCAAGGTTGAGGAGCAGTGGTCTTCTGCACGAAATGAAGCCTTGTTAACTAGTGGAAGCTCGAATGAACTTCGTGCGTATATTAGCACTCAATTTAAGGCAGGCTTATCAGCTAAAACAACCGCTATTCATGGTCATTCGCGCGGTTCTAGAGGTGCTATTCATTATGCTCTTAAATATCCGACACGTTTTTCCTCCGCCGTTGCGAATGCTTTTGTCAGTGATTATGCCTTGCAAGAAATGAAACAGATTGCCACAAATAATCTACAGCAAATACGTAGTAATGGAATTCCATTGCGAATATCAATTGGCGATAAAGACGAATTTGCTCTTAATATGGGGCGTCGTTCATCGCCAGTAATCCATCAGTTTCTCAATAGTTTAAACATTCCGCATGATTACGAAGTTTTTCCCGGAGTTAATCATGGTTTTGTCAATGTTTGGAATACTAAACAAAAAAATGGACAGCATAATGGTTTAGCCGAATTGCAGTTTCATGCCAGGGCTTGGTCAAGACCTTAGTTATAAATACAAAATACAAGAATAAAGCCCTCAAAAAGTAGGGGGTGTCTTATTTATCAACAAGAACACCAGTTACAATATCTATTTAAACGCCAACTCTCTTAAACCAGCTATTTCATCACGCACACTTGCCGCTGCTTCAAACTCCAAGTCTTTGGCATGTTGAAACATTTTCTTCTCTAGTTTTGCGATCTCTTTAATGGCTTTATCTGGCGTCATGCTGTTGTAACTCGCTTTGCTATCTGCGACTTTATCGAACTCTTTTTTCGCTCTCCCACGCATTGAACTACCATAAGCGCCTTCCATAATATCGGCAACTTTCTTTATGATAGTTGTGGGAGTAATGCCATGTTTGTCATTGTGTTCTATTTGTTTATTACGACGACGATCAGTTTCATCAATGGCAGCTTGCATAGATTTTGTAATTCTATCGCCGTAAAGAATGGCTTTACCTTTTGAATTACGCGCAGCACGACCAATGGTTTGAATAAGTGATCTCTCTGAGCGTAAAAAACCTTCTTTATCCGCATCCAGTATTGCGACTAATGTCACCTCGGGCATGTCCAATCCTTCACGAAGAAGATTGATACCAACCAATGCATCGAACTCACCTAAGCGTAAATCACGGATAATTTCGACGCGTTCTACGGTGTCGATATCAGAATGTAAATAACGCACTCGCAGATCATGTTCCAATAAATAGTCTGTAAGATCTTCAGCCATACGCTTGGTCAAGGTAGTGATTAATACACGCTCACCTTTAGCTGCACGTTCACTGATTTCTGACATTACATCGTCAACTTGTGTGGCTACAGGACGAATTTCTATCTCAGGATCAAGCAAACCAGTAGGGCGCACGACTTGCTCGGCTACATTATCGCTGTGCTCGTTTTCGTAGTTACCGGGTGTGGCAGAGACGTGAATCACTTGCGGAACCATTTTTTCAAACTCTTCAAAACGAAGAGGGCGATTATCTAAGGCTGAAGGCAGGCGAAAACCATATTCGACGAGATTGGTTTTTCGTGAAAAATCTCCTTTATACATAGCGCCAATTTGAGGCACGCTGACGTGAGACTCATCTATGATCACTAATGCTTCATCGGGTAAGTAATCTAATAAACACGGAGGTGGGGCTCCTGGTGGTCGGCCTGATAGATAACGTGAGTAGTTCTCAATGCCAGAGCAATATCCCACTTCTACAATCATTTCAATATC
>CALFUP010000322.1 GCA_937929875.1 uncultured Cocleimonas sp.
CTTTCACCGATACCGCAGCGGCATCTCGCATCAATTGTTGCTCAGCAGGTGATTTAAATAGTCGCATCTCATGCAAAAACACATCAAGCGAAACAAACTCATGCGGAGCCTGAGTGCCGTTACGCACTTTCGCACGTAGGCTGTTTACCCACGAAATTACTTGCGAATCAAAATCCTTATTATTCCCAACACTATAATAAACCTTACTACGATTCTCCATAATGCCCGGTAAAATATCATCGATATCCTCTATCGGAAATGCATCATCGGCTTTGTAAGTTTCAACAGCCCCTTCCAAACCAGCCATACGACCTGTCCACTGTTCAGTCTTTAAGTTTTTTTCTCGGCAAAATATAATATATTCACTTTCATCACGGCCAGGTACTAGCACCGCTACCGATTCAGGCTCATTGAAGCCTGTTAGATACAAAAAATCGCTATCCTGACGAAAAAGGAACTCCGCATCACGATTACGAATTTTAAGCTCTGCGGATGGGATAATGGCAATCGCATCATCACCAATTTGGCTCATTAAATCTTTACGACGCTTGGCAAATTCTTTTTGACTGATTTTATTCATACGAAAGTTTACTAACCTAATCAGATAATTAATGGATTAAAGAGGACTGTTTTAAAGGCTGAAGCTCTTCATTGATTAACAAAGTTCCCATGCGTACATACTCGCTAATTTCTGCAAACGCTTCTTCTGATTCTTCATGGTCTTCTAAATCGAACTCGCCTACTGTACCTATTTCGGTGATGTCTGCCAATAACTCACGAGTATCTTCGGGTAATTTGCTATGGTCGCTCGCGCCTGCCATAGCGACGCCTAAAATAAAGCCGGCGCACCATTGTTGTAACGCCATCACGCGTGCAAATAAGGTTTCATCTTCTTCTGGAAGTAACAAATCAAAACCAAGATCGGAATCTTGTAATTGGGCTTTAGTCGCATCGAATAGTTCGCCAGAAAGTTTTATGGCTTTGTGCTGTTTCACGTCATCAGGCTTGATGTCGCCAAATATAAGTTGAACCCATTGAAGCTTGTCAGACGTTATATTAACCACCAATAAGCCAGCTGCAATTGCTTGGGATTCAGCTGCATTGTAATCGGCTTCTGCATCTTGCAAAGCGAGATCTAAATCAAAATTTTCCATGCGTACCACATCAATAATAGTTAAGTCTGATTTTAGCCTCTATTAAAGAATAAAAACACAGTTCTATTGAGCTTATTGAATTAGCTTGCTGAGCGCTGCTGAGAGACTGTATTTAGCTTAATCGAAATGCCTGTATTTAGCTTAGTCGAAATGACATCCCCTACTTTTTGAGAGTATTTTTTAACTTTATTGCTTAGTTTAAACGCAACTAATATTAAGAAACTAATACTAGGCAACTAAGATTGGCGTACTCATTTAAGAGGATGTATTCCTTTTAAATAATTAATCGATTTTCTCATAAAACGTGAAGCTGCAGATACGTGGTTAGATTGTTTTCCGCCTTGTCGATCAATTTGCTCTTTCAATTGCCCAACAATCACTTCAGGCGTTGTTAATTGGTTAGTTTGCCAATTCATATATAAAGGGTAATCAATTAATGTTCCGGCTATCAATTCATTTTTTATTAGCTTTCGTGTACGCCTTGACAGATTGTGCCTATCAATCGTTAAGCCCCAGTTTGAATAAAAAGGCAAACCATAACATACTACTTTTAAATCCCTCATTAGTGCTTCAAAGCCCACAAGTGAAGTCATGGTATGCACCTCATCTGCCACATCTAAGCAATCTGTAATACTGGCATCGAGAAGCTCTAAGTCTACATTGGCTGAAATTATTGCTGCGTCTACTTTTCCTTGTCGGTTTCCACTCACTACATCAGGGTGCGGTTTATATATAATAAAAGCATCTTGATTACTCTTTCTAACACACTGAATGAGTAACTCATTAGAACTTATATCGAGACAGCCTTTTTTGATAGAAGCATCATCCTCCACCTGCCCTGGGATTAGTATAATGACCAAATCAGAAACAACGTCATCTTTGGTAAACGCCTTGCCCAAATTATATTTGCTTAACTTATTGTCTATTAATGCATTTTTTAATGATTCAGCCCGGACAAGCTCAGACTTAGTAAATTCTTTATTTTGCAGAATAGTTTCAAGGTCACTAGGGGCAGTGGGGTCATAATAAATACCCGTTTTATCCAAAACAAGAGAAGCTGGCGCGGTTAAATCAGTTCCCAATCCTGCCGAGCGGATAAACCCATCTTCTATATACCAAGGGACACCCCCCCACTTTTTGATAATATTATCGACTTCGTTTTTGTTTTTACTTGCCCATGTAATTAATTGGGATTCAGAATCAAAGCCCTTTTTATCAGCCTGAGCAACATTAGCAATAAATTTTATTGGCTTTAAATTTTCGACATAGCCCTTCAAAAAAGAGTGAATATAATTTTGCTTCCACCGCGTGAAATTAATACAAAACAGCTTCTTCAAGTTAACCTCCAGTAAAGACTAACAAGTAAAAATATTCCTATAATTTTGAATCGGTTTTTTTTATAAAAATTCAAAATAGACCCACCTTTGTTGTAAATATGCTCTTTACAAGTATATAAATAGAACAGGCGAATGTATTTCTTAAAGGGCGAATATTGGTAGGTAATTTTAGCTAATTGAGAGTGGCCTAGAAGTTTTTTTCGAGGGTTATGAGAAATCCTATCGTCTCCTGTTTTATCAAATATAAAATGAATATCAGGCCTACTTCGAAGCAACTTAGCGTGCTCGATAGTATCAATGTACATCTGCCAATCTTGACATGATAGAAAGGATTTGAAAGTGATTTTTAGCAAAATCTCCCTAGAGAAAATTACCCCACCAAGAGGCCCCATACAATTTCGATAAATTAATCTAGATTTTATATTTTCTGGGTGCTGAACTTGTTTATGAAAGTATTTTTGACTTTTAACCGTTTTATTTTGCGCATCTATATCGATTCGCCCCGTCATTAAAACATCTAGCTTAGGATGGAGCTGAAGCTCATTCATGATTTCATTTAACCAATAATCACTAAAGGAATCATCAGAGTCATGAAAATGTACGAAATGGCCATTGCTCAATGTAAATCCAATTTCTCTGGAACGCGGAGCTCCTTTGTTTTCACTATTTCTCGTCAAGATGATAGAAAATGGATAATCTAAAACAGTAATTGCAATAGGTGAATGATCGTCTATTACAATCACTTCTATTTCATTCTTAAAGTTTCCTGCAACTATGGAATTTGATAAACACAATAAAAGTAGATCTAAGCTGTCTTGACGATTGTATACAGGTATAACAATACTTAATTTATGAGCATTTTTCATTTTTTAGTTTTGATATCTGCTTGAGAGAAGTGAAAAATAAGTTATAAATTTTAGTTAGTTGAAAACAATGATTTAACTCTAAACCATGCGCTTCCAATATCGCGCCATACTCTACTTTCATAATCTGAGTGGAGTAAACTAAAAAAATGCTGCTTTTTCATCAAACTAAAAATAGCTTTTTGTACGAATGATAGCAAAGCTCTTAAAATAAAATAAAATAATAAAAACGGGGAAGCAAAAACCTCAATTTTACTTGGTTTTCGCAGTTCTGCTGCTGAGGCCCCTCGAATCATTGCATCCATAAATAAATAGCAAATACTCATTTTTTCATTTCTAATACAATGATATACATAAACACTCTCGTCATACCAAATAATCTCGTTTGGATCATACGCCTTTAAACGCTTCTGAAAGTCGACCTCCTCACCATAGTTAATGGTTTCGCCCGTCATTCCCAGTTCAACATTAAACAATCCAATTTTCTCAAACACATCTCTGCGAATAAATAAGTTCCCACCCGATAAATATCGATTATTCATCGGGCCATTGGGCAAATTAAATTGAAGGATATAGCTGTCACCGTATGATTCTTTGTACCACGGACTTTTACTTCCAGACAGGTATTTACCATAATATGGACCGCCTAAGAATGCTGGAGAAAACTGCTTTATCTTAGTGCAAGCATTTAAAATCCAATTTTCTGGCAAGATACATTCATCATCTGTATAGACGATATAATCGCCAACGGCTTTTTTGTACCCTGAGTTTCTAGCGTAGGATAAGCCTTGGTTTACTTCAAAGAGGTAAGTCATAGCTATCTGACCAGTGTTTCTCCCGATAAAATCCTTAACGAATGCTGCAGTATCATCTATTGAATTATTGTCGACAATAATAAGCTCTAACTGAGCGTCTATTGGAATCTTTAATGCTAGAACAGATGGAAGCGTTTCCCTTAAAATGTCTTCGCGATTATAGGTACATATTACTAACGATATTAACATAGAACCGCACTCTGGCTTATTGATGCACTTAAAATCACATCAATTTTTAACTCAAACATTTGATAATTATAAAATACTCTCAAAAAGTAGGGGGGTGTCTTTTCAAGCACCACAAGTTATTCGCCACCAATCTAAAAAATAAAAACCTCTGTCTATATAATTTTTAATAGCTTTCCAATAGTTCGTGTGAAGCTGTTCTTAGAGTCAGTGAAAAATGCAACAGGATTATTTCTTAGCTTTAGTCTTTGCGGAGGTAAAATGAAACGATTAAACACTATGCCAAAAGTACTTGCCCCCTGTTTCTGCCAATTATGCAAAACTTTATTTTGAGGGTTTACCACAGAGTCATTGTTAGTTTCTATCAACGTCTCTACATTTTCATACTCCTTATCCGGTTCAAGCAAAATCTCACTATCTCTCTGCACATCTGCTTTAGATAATGAATTAACGCTTTCTACGTTTATGGGCTTTTCGTCCTTTATTTTTACTACTTTTTCGTCTTTATCCTTAAGAGTTTTCTTATGAGTATTATTTACAGGTTTGGATACTATTTCGTTATTTCTTTTGCTTTGTAAGAACATATAACATTGAAGCTGCCCATTGCCCAGATCAGAAACTAACTCCTGCTCAAACGGATTAAAGTCATCAACATATTTCACTACCTCTTGCCAATGCTTAGTATAAATAACTTTCTTAGTAGCAGAATCATACCGATTAATAATATATTCGAATTTCTTCAGGAACTTCTGCTTCGTTTTAAATAAATCAATCCCATATTGCTGATTGTTAGTCTCTGTGGGTCTAGGTCTTATACTAATAAGACGCTCAGTAACAACACACATTTCATAGTGTTCGAAAAATCTTAGATTGAACTCTAAATCTTGATGCCTAACAAAGGTTTCATCGAAGCCATTGATACGAACAACAGCCTCTCTTTTGTAGGTTGCTGTATTGGTATTAAGAAAATGCGCAAGATAATTAAGTAATAGCAACTCAAGACTAAGAGTTCCCTCTTGGTAACGCTCATTTGTTCGAGCTTCACTATTTCCACCTATGAAACCGCAATAAACAGCTCCGATATAACGAGGAGTCTTTTTTAATTTATTTATCGACAATGAAAGACGACCAGGAAGATACAAATCATCATCATCTAGAAAGCAAATATAATTACCTGAAGAGTGTTGAATACCTGTGTTTCTAGCCCCAGCTCCCCTTCTATTTCGCTCATGACTGATATATAAAAGCAAAGTATCTAAGTGCTCTTGAATGAGTTTATTAACCACTGCTTCGGTTTTTAGTTGCTCCTCTGAACCCTTAGGATTGTCATCCACAATAATTATTTCTTTATTTTCATAATCCTGCTCAATAACCGATAACAATACATCAGCCAGCATATCTGAACGTCGAAACGTGGGGATAATTACAGATACTCTATCGGGATCTATATCGTGAAAAGTTGAAGTTAAAACTTCATAATATTTAGGTAACTGGCATTTATTAACTAAAGAATTATAAACGGAAAAAAGAGCATCTTCTGTAATTGGCGCTTTATTATTCACGCTCACGCAGTAACCAGAATTCAAAAGTTGTTTTGTACTTTTATTAATACCAACTTCTATTGATTGAGCAGAATCGTGATATGGCCTAAAGCCATCTTTACTTGGAATAAACAAATGTAACTCAAATGGAAATGAGTTTTCATCACTAAATGCATTAAGGTACTTGGTCTGCTCTTTAGAGGTTATCACTAAATTAATAATCGGACGAACCGTAGGGTAGTCAAATAAACTCGGATCCCATTTCATTTTTTTAGCATGTGTGAGTTGATTTCTTGATCCACGTATAGAGCTACTTCTTACATCTGGCATTACCATATATGGAAAACTTACGAAGCAATCAGATGGGTATTTTTTATATATTTCACCCAAAGGGATATGATCAAATGGTGCCTCAAAATAACTTTGAAGCTCTATTAATTCATCATAAATAGTGTCTCTAATCGCAATGGCAAATGAACCACAAGTATCTATTTGAGTAGGAGTATAAAAACCTTGATTCTTTGCTTTTTCGGTATCTACAGAGTCCCAATTATATTGAGATGCACCCAGACCAATAAATTTCCAACTATCTGGTAAATTAGAATAGAAAAATTCTAATTTAGATACAAAATCTCGAGTTAAAATAACATCATCCTCAAGGATTAAAATTGATTTATAACCCTGCAATTTAGCATCTTTTAAAATTCTAATATAAGTCTCAATATAGCCAAACGCCCCCGCTGAATCTATAAAGAGCTTATTCATCCAAACTTCTAATTTATTAAACTTCTTAAAATATTTAAGAGATCCTATCTTGTTATTAGAATAAGACTCATACTTGCCTAAAATAGGTTGTGAGTAGCCATCAGATGCCTCAAATACCATTGGGTTAATACCGAACGCCTCTAAGTGGGCAAGTGTTTTAATCCTACGACCGTGGTGATGGCTCAAGTTCACAAGATAAGTATGATCGAAAGGAAGAGACTCCAATTGTATTTCTCCAATTTGAAATAATAGTTTTGATAATTGATTAAACTATCTTAAACAATGCTGCATATTTTTTTGCGAAACCGCTCTTGGAATCTTTAAAATATTTTCTAGGTTTGCTGACAAGTTTTCTAGTTAAGTTTTTATTCATTACAGGATAAGTTAAAACTGCAAATAATAAAACGGCAGATGTTTGAATAATTGAAGTTCTTGCTTCAATTTCTTCTTCTAGGATGTCTAGACAGTTCTGTTTATGTATTAGTATTTCTTTTGAATTTTCTAACTCCTTTTGCAGCAATCCTATTTCATGATTGAGATTAACACATCTCAATTCTGTCTCCTTTATTTCAAATTGCATGTCCGACACTTTATTAATAAGATTCTCTTTATCCTTTTCTAAATCCATTTGTCTATTTACATGCAGTTCGTTTGCTACTTGTAATTCACCCTGAGTTTTAACAAGTTCTTCGTTAACCTCCTTTAAATTAATATTTTGTTGAGATACCTCACTCTCTCTATTATCCAAGCTTTTTCTAAGATCCCTTACAGATTGAGTTAGTAGTTGAATTTTTGTTGCTTTTGTTTCGATTTCACGCCAGTGCCTATCAATTAACTCTTCTTTTTTCTGGAGGTTTATTAATGAATGTTGGTACTTTGAAAAATAGGCGCCATGTAGATCTTCTTGGCTTAAACACGCGAGCACGCCTGATACATCCAATTTACTGAAGGTACTAAAATTCTCTATAAACGTAATTCTTAAAAGAATTAGAAATCTCATATATTGGTTTTTTTTATCTGCCGACAAACCTGAATTCAAAATAGACTTGGAGTAAATAAGAATATTCCCTTTAATGTAATGGCTAAACTGATTTTTATACTGTTCAATTAATCCATTCTCTTCTAGAAAATTATGAATAATTTCAAAGCCTTTAATATAATCTATCAAATGTTTATCACTCATTCCTCCCATAATAGACTGTTGTCTAATCAAGTATCGGTAGAGTCGATCATTAATGACTTTTACATAAGTTGCTTTAGCCAGTATGCGCGGAGTTGTTGACATATCTTCATAAAAATCATGGTCAGGAAAAAAAATATCATTGTCTATAAACAAAGACTTACGCCATAATTTATTCCAAAATGCAGGATTCAATATTGTAAAAATATCTATTTCACTATCACTATTAGATACTTGTTTTTCACCGTAAGAGACTTTAGACAAAACATTGTCGTTTTCATCCACTCGATCAAAACCACAACAAACAATATCAAACCACCCCTCATCTGTTGCACCCCATAATATTTCCAACATTTTTGGAGACATATGATCATCGCTGTCTACACTGGCAATAAAATCAGCTTTTGCGGCACGAATCGCTGTATTTCTTGCCCCGCCTAAGCCTAGATTTTTTTCATGTCGAATTAGCACCACTCTTTTATCTTGCTTAATATGGTCTTCAACTATTTTAGAGC
>CALFUP010000323.1 GCA_937929875.1 uncultured Cocleimonas sp.
GAAGCAGAAAGGGTTGAAGCAGAGCGTATTAAAGCCGAAAAACTAGAAGCAGAAAGGGTTGAAGTAGAGCGTATCAAAGCGGAAAAGTTAGAAGCGGAAAGAATTGAAGCAGAGCGTATCAAAGCGGAAAAGTTAGAAACTGAAAGGGTTGAAGCAGAGCGTATCAAAGCGGAAAAGCTAGAAGCAGAAAGGATTAAAGCCGAACGCATTAAAGCCGAGAAACTAGAAGCTGAAAGGGTTGAAGCAGAGCGTATCAACGCTGAAAGGGTTGAAGCTGAAAGGCTTGAAGCCGAACGCATCAAAGCTGAGAAGTTAGAAGCTGAAAGAATAGAATCCGAACGTATCAAAGCTGAGAAGCTAGAAGCTGAAAGAATTGAAGCAGAGCGCATCAAAGCGGAAAAGTTAGAAGCAGAAAGGGTTGAAGCCGAACTTATCAAAGCGGAAAAGCTAGAAGCTGAAAGACTTGAAGCCGAACGTATCAAAGCTGAGAAATTAGAAGATGAAAGGGTTGAAGCAGAGCGTATCAAAGCTGAGAAGTTAGAAGCGGAAAGAGTTGAAGCAGAGCGCATCAAAGCGGAAAAGCTAGAAGCCGAAAGAATTGAAGCAGAACGTATCAAAGCGGAGAAGCTAGAAGCTGAAAGGGTTGAAGCCGAACGCATCAAAGCGGAAAAGCTAGAAGCTGAAAGGCTTGAAGCCGAACGCATCAAAGCTGAGAAGTTAGAAGCGGAAAGAATTGAAGCCGAGCGTATCAAAGCTGAGAAGCTAGAAGCAAAAAGGATACTCCTTAAACTAAACAACGCTAAGAAAATCGAAGCCGAAAGAATCAAAGCAGAAAAATTAGAAGCAGAAAAATTAGAAGCAGAAAAACTAATTGCGGCGAAAGCCAAAGTTGAAAGAATCGAAGCTGAACTAGAAAAAGCAAAATTGATGGTAGCTAAAAGTGCTGAAGTTGCGAAAATTAAGGCTGAAAAGCTTGAGACTGAAAGAGTTGAAGCAGAAAAAATCAAAGCAGAAAAACACAGAAATGCGAAAGCCAAAGTTGAAAGAATAGAAGCTGAGTTAGAGAACACAAAAGCAATAGCAGCTCAAAAGGCTGAAGCCGAGAGAGTAAAATTCGAAAAACTAGAAACGATTAGACTTGAAGCTATAAAAAATAAGGCTAATGAAATAAAAGCCGAGAAACTCAAACAAGAAAAGTTAAAGGTTGAAGAAAAAAGGCGGCTACATACAAAACTCGTTACTGAAAAGCTTAAAAAAGAGAAGCTATTAAAGGAGCTTGAAAATGAGAGAAAGGGGTTTGAAAATTTAAAAGCGGCCGAACTTGAAAAGCAACTAGAAAAACAGCGTGTTGAAAAAGAAGCCTTAATGAAAGAGCTTAAAGTTGCAAAATACAATAGAGAAAAACTTGCGTTAGAACAGCTAGTAAATGAAGAGATTTTGCAAGAACAAGTTGAACAACAATCGGAAATTCCTACAAATAACACTATAGAACAAGTACAAAATAAATCGGGAGCGTTGCCTAAAGATGAGGTGAATACTCAGCAATTGGTTTTAGATAGCAAGATCGAAGTCCCCTCAACTGCCAAAACAGTTACAGCAAGTGTTGAGAACCAACAAACTAAAGAAATAGTTAATAATCAGGAGATACAAGGCGCTATATTTTGTGGTTATAACGAAGATATATCCGACCCCGCTGATATAGATAGCGTTAGTTATATACCTGAGGATTATATTCTCTCTTCATTATTAGATATTTGTGAAGAAGTAAAAAGATCCAGTGAGCTTATTAGTTTGAAAGTTGAAGGGATTGTCATAGTCTTAGATTATTCTTTAAATACGATCTATTGCAATGTGGCACTGACTAGTGATGAATACAGGCAGTTATGCAATAAACCAAATGCTCAGAGTCAAATGGAAAAAAGCTTTTTAAGCTATGAAGAAACCAGAGCGCATCGAACACAACGTCGTCAAAGACAAGATTTGACTCATTCATTCAATGCTTTTATTGTTATGAGTACCTTGCTAGTTGCACAAGGTCGGTTATTAGAAGGTATTGATATTAATAGAAAAATATCTCTTGTTGATGATGTTAATGAAAGCGTTTTCAAAGATATTCCTTATAGCGATGAAATTCTGTTAGAAATAAAAAATCACTCCATAACGCTTTTGGAAATTGCGCGCATAACTGAAATACCTCAACGGTATATTTTTTCTTTTTATAATGTCGCCTTACATCTTAATTTATTAAATACAGCCGCTGATGTAAAACCTAAGAAAGAAACGGAGTCCAATAATAATTTTTTGAAAGGTTTGTTCAGAAGTAAATAGATCTAACGTTACTCATTTTAAGAAAGTAATGATGATGAGCAATTGTTTAAGAGTGTATGAGTACTATTCAGTTAAATTCTGATCTCAACAAAGTGACAAAAAGCAGGGGGGTGTCAATTTTATCTTATATCCTTATCCCAATAAGGGTCATCTCCGAAATGCTCAATGACAAAATCAATAAATAATCGAATTTTACGCGATGTGTAACGTGTTTGCGGATAGACAATATATGCATTGAGTTCTGGTAGAGTAAAATCGCTTAGTATAGGTACAAGATCTCCTTTTTTGATTGCCTCCCACACTATGAAAGTTGGGTGAATAATTACTCCGTGACCTGCAACTGCCATGGCTGTTAAAAAATCTCCATTGTTAGCGGTAATTTTAGATTTTGTAGGTGTTATCGTATGCGTTGCTCCATTGTTATCGATTAATTTCAAGTTTTTATAGTTTCCTATTGAATAGATGAGATGTTGGCTTTCTTTTATATCTTCAGCATTTTTGGGGATTCCGTGTTGTTTTAAATATCTTGGGCTAGAACAACAGATTAATCGGATAGGTGAAATCTTTCGTGCTTTTAAACTAGAATCCTCTAGGTCTCCAATTCTAAAAGCAAGATCAAATCCACCTTCGATAAGGTCTGTTTTTCTATCAGTAAATTCGATATCCAGATGAAGTTCAGGATGCTCTTTTGAAAAAAGGTCAAGTACAGGGGTTAGGTGCAATAATCCAAACGAGAGTGGTACAGATATTCTTAAAGTCCCATTTAATGAACAATCAGGATCTGAGGTGAGATTGTTCAATTCTTCAATATCATTAATGAGTTGATGTGACCGCGTGTAATAACTCTGGCCTTCACTGGTCAAATTTGAACGTCGAGTCGTTCTATTAATTAAAGTCACGCCAAGGCGTTTTTCTAAATCTGCTAAGCGTCTACTTACTGCTGATTTTGCGATACCTAACTGTTTTGCAGCAAGACCAATACCACCGGCATCTACTACTCTCACAAAAACTTGCATATCTTCTAATTGGCCCATATGAGTTCCTTTTTTGATTATTTGTATTATTCACTATATTAGAACAATATTTTCCATTTATGACTGTTTATTCTTTAATAGTCAAAGATTACTATGTTCATATTAAGGGTGATTGATCCAACAATAATTAATGTTAGGGTATATAAGCATGCGAGTAAGAGAATTACTGAGACAAAGTGCTGGTTTGCAAACATATGATGGTGATGGCGTGAAAATGACGCGTCTCATAGGTACTCATGAATTAAATCATGTAGATCCTTTTTTACTGTTGGATGCCTTTGGCTCAGATAAGCCGAATGATTATATCGGCGGATTCCCAAGTCATCCACATCGAGGTTTTGAGACTGTTACCTATCTACTAAATGGCAAGATGCGTCATAAGGATAGTGCAGGTAATGAGGGTGTTATTGAGTCTGGTGGTGTGCAATGGATGACTGCAGGTAAGGGGATTATCCATTCAGAGATGCCTGAACAAGAAGATGGTTTATTGTCAGGGTTTCAATTGTGGGTCAATCTTCCTGCGGCAAATAAAATGGTTGAGCCACAATATCAGGAATTTACTTCAAATGAAGTACCGGTTGAACGTTGGGATAATGGTTCAGAAATTCGAGTGATTACTGGAAAAACTCAATTAGGCACAGAGGGTCCAGTAAAAAACACTTATGTTAGCCCAGTATTCATGGATGTCAGCCTGCAGCTAGGTAGACCTTTTCAACAGGAAATCGATGCAGAAGACAATACACTGCTTTACGTAATTGAAGGTGAAGTGAGTATTGGTAATTCAGAAAACACGCTATCTGCAAAAAACCTTGGTATTTTGGAACAAGGTGAAGAAATAAAGGTCATATCAAAAACAAAACATGCACGGTTTATATTGATATCAGCTAAACCTTTAAACGAACCCGTTGCAAGAATGGGTCCATTTGTGATGAATACTCAAGAAGAAGTTAAGCAAGCGTTTTCTGATTATAGAAGTAATAGGTTTTAAAGAATGCAAAATAAAAGGTCGACAAATGATAGTCAATCGGTCAGTCGTTTACAAAATAATAGTGATCAGTTCGGATGGGTTTCTATTATTCTTCACTGGTCTCTAGCAATTGTTTTGATCGCTATGTATTTTGCTGGCGACTACATGGTTGATCTAGATTATTACGATACTTGGTATCATCGTCTTCCACAAATCCATAAAGAGGTGGGCGTTGTTATTGGCGCTTTAATGATATTTCGATTAGCTTGGAATAGCTTGCAAGTAAAGCCTAAACACATAGGAGATGATGGACCTGCATTAAAATTTATGGCGAAAGCCGCACATTATTTTTTATATGTATTAATTTTTGTATTGGTTATTAGTGGTTATTTAATTTCCACGGCAAAGGGCCAAGGAATCGACGTTTTTGGTTTATTCGAATTACCTGCCTTGTTAGCTGATAATAAAGACAGAGGCGAGCTAGCAGGTGATATACATGAATGGGTAGGTTTGGGCTTTATGGCGTTAGTTGCACTACACGCATTTGCGGCATTGCTGCATCACTTCTTTTTTAAAGACCAAACTTTAAAAAGAATGCTAAAAGTCCAAACATCAGAATTAAAACAAAATCAAAAGTGATAAGAAGATTTTGCAAAAATATTTCAACGAGACCTTTGCACGAGAGAATCGCGAGATAAAAATAGCGTAATTTCAACTATTATTCTTAAAATTGAGCTTAATAGCAGGGCTATCGAGAGAGTTTTTAAGGGTAATAGGAGGAATTTAAGCCATTTCAATCCGTCATCTCTCTTATGCAAAGGTCCCTCAAAATTAAAAAGAAACAAAAAGCAGTTCAAACAATTTATCATCAACAAAGCATGGAGAAAAAAATGATCTTAAGTAAAAGTAGTTTAGTTAAAATTTTCGCAACATCTGTATTGTCTTTAGGGTTATTGGGTACTACGTTAAGTGCTCAAGCAGCCGATTATAGTTTTGACAAAAAAGGAGCTCATCAGTTTATCCAGTTTAGAGTACAGCATTTAGGTTATAGCTGGTTATATGGACGTTTCAACGATTTTGATGGCACCTTTAGTTACGACGCTGATAAGCCAGAAAGCGCTAAAGTGTCGGTAACTATCGATACATCAAGTGTGGACTCAAACCACGCAGAGCGCGATAAGCATTTACGCAGCGATGATTTTTTAAGTGTCGATAAATTCCCTGAAGCTAAATTTGAAAGTACTGCGTTTGATGGAAAAACGTTAACAGGTAACTTAACCCTATTGGGTGTGACTAAGCCAGTTCAAATCACCGTAGAAAAAATTGGTGAAGGTAAAGATCCATGGGGTGGTTACAGAGCAGGATTTGAGGGTAGAACAACGTTTGCAATGGCAGACTTTGGTATTAAGAAGAGCCTAGGTCCAAAATCAGCAAATGTTGAGATGATTTTATCTGTTGAAGGTATCAAGAAATAAATTTTAGATGATTGACTATATTAGTAGCACATAAAAATTAAAGCCATCTGAGAAGGATATAACTCAGATGGCTTTACTTTGGATGGTTATAGTTAATATCAATATCAACCACCATCCCCCTTTAACCCCTTTACATTTATTTAACTAAACCAGTAACTTCCAGTCAGTGGCTAAAGCGGTGTCTATTTTTTGCAAATTTAATTTATCTGCGCTCATTGATAGGCTCTCAATACCTTGTAAAGCCTGGCCTTTAATATTCATGACAAATTGACTGGTATCGTCAACCTCATAGGTATCTGACTCCAAGCCATGAATATCTAGTCCCGAATTAATCAACTCAGATATTATATACGCTTTAATACCAGTCTCATGGGTACCTCTAATGCGCATATAAGCATCTGATTTTATGAATTTAAATTTATCACGTGTGCACTGGTCAACAATTAGTTTCAAATCGTGTTCTTTTACGATGACGCTTAAGCATTTTTCGATCGATGTAATGTCTTGACTCGCCTCAACTAGACACACAAATACGTTGCTATGACCAAGTCTGAGTGACGATATCGTTTCAATTTCATAGTTGTGCAATGATAGTGCCTGAGATATTTTGGATAAAATATCAGGTGTTTTTCCACCAATGGCGACTACTCTGTATCGTTTTATTTCCATAGCTTTATGACCTAAATTCCTAGTATTATATTTAGTTGTTTTTGCTTATTAGTTTCAAATAATCCAAACACAAAACAATTTAACTGCAAGTATATTATATGCAATACAGTAGCATCTTTTAGCTGAACTTTAGCTTAATTGTTCTAGTTTAAACCTGAAGCTAAAAATTATTTTATTATTCAGATAGCTCGTCTATCAAATGAGAAAGTCATCAATGAAAATGGTTTTTACCTCAGAGGATCTTGTTTACCTTCATCATTTAAAAAATATTTTAGAGGCTAAAGAAATTGACTGTGTTATCAAGAATGACAGATTGGCTTCGATTTCCGGTGAAATTCCCTTAGGTGTTTGTTGGCCTGAATTATGGGTTGTTGATGTAATGCATGAAGCCTGGGCAAGAGAACTTATTGCTGAGTCTAAAATACACAGTGATGATAATGATACTTGGATTTGCGAGGACTGTGGTGAAACACATTCATCTCGGTTTACTGATTGTTGGAATTGCCAGAGTGTAAAAGCATTTTGATTTCTGTCTGTAATGCTAGCGTTAATAACGATAAAAAAGTAGGGGGGTGTCATTTTAAAAATAGCACTATTTCCCTTGATGTAAATACGAATAATTCTGGTATCGCCAATGACATCTAAAAAAGAATTCCATATTCCAATAAATGTTGAAGGTAAGACAGCAATTGATTGGCTAGCCGAAGAGTCAGGTTTATCACGTCAAAAATTAAAACAAACAATGCAAAAGGGTTGTGTTTGGTTAGAGCGTGTAAAGCCTAAGCTTGATGACAATAAATCTGTAGACGACACTTTAAAAACGAGTCAGTTAGCTCAGATCGAGCAAGCATATGTTCAACGTTTGCGTAGAGCGAAAAAAATTCTGAATAAAAATCAAATATTGCATTTTTATTACGATGAGTCCGTTTTAGAAAGCGAGGCGTCTCCTGCAATCTTAATTGAAGATTTTGGTGATTATAGTATTTGGAATAAACCTTCAGGCATGTTGTCACAAGGCTCTAAATGGGGGGATCATTGTACTATTTATAGATGGGCTGAAAAGCAGCTTAAGCCTGAACGATCAGCCTTTATCGTCCACAGATTAGATCGTGCGGCAAATGGTCTCATTATCTTGGCTCACAAAAAAAGTGTTGCTAATCAATTTTCTAGAATGTTTGAGCAACGTCTAATTGACAAGATATACCTTGTCACCGTGGAAGGTGACTTCTCACCAATGATAGCCAGTGAAGATGTTAATGCAGGAATACTGACGATCAATCACGACGTCGATGGCAAGAGTGCAATCAGTCATGTGAGGATGATTGATTTTAACAAAACTGAAAATTCGTCGTTACTTAAGATTAAAATTGAAACAGGGCGTAAACACCAAATTCGCAAGCATTTATCCGGTTTGGGCTTTCCTGTTCGTGGTGATCGGTTTTACGCTAATAAAAATGAGAATAGAATAGATCTAGAGTCAGTTGATCTTCAACTCCAAGCTAAATCACTAAAATTTATTTGTCCTATCTCTGCAGAAGAGAGGTCATTTACGCTGGATTCTTGACAGCATTTTTTATGGCTTTGTTTTCTTGTTCGTCAGATGAAATATCTTTCGAGTTTTCTTGATGTAAACTTTTTGAAACACTTGTAGATTTAGTTTTGAAAGCCTTTTTGAGTGTTGGAAGGATAGTCTCTAAAATAGCAGGTTGTGCTTCAGCTGTCGGATGTAATTGATCTGCCTGAAACCATTCTATGTTTTCAATAATGTCAGATAAAAAGAAAGGAATGAAAGGTAAGTTATACGCATCCGCTAATTCAACGAATTGTCCTTCAAATTTCTTTGAATAAGCCACACCGTAGTTTGGAGGGATCTTCATACCGAACAAAATTACCTCTGCATTTATTTGTTTGGTTTGTTCTATCATTCTTTGTAAATTATTTTTTGTAATGTGCGGAGGGATTCCTCGCAAGCCGTCATTTGCGCCAAGCTCTAAAATAACAAAATTAGGATTATGAATTTGCAAAGCCGCAGGCAATCGAGTTAAGCCTCCTTGAGTTGTTTCGCCGCTAATACTGCCATTTATGACTGTAAAGTCATCTCCTAGCTCTTCATCCAGTAAGTTTACCCAACCTTTTTCAACAGGAATACCATATGCCGCACTAAGACTATCACCCCACACTAAAACGGTAGTGGTGGCGTGAACGTTTGATGCGAATACACTGATACAGAAAGCCTTAATGAGAACCGTGGTGAGAGTCCTGATAAAAAGTGGTGTATTCTTGAAAAGGTGCGGAACGAATCCCATAGTTATTACTCTTATTAAACATCAAAATAAAATATCTTATCCTTCGTGTAGACACTATAAATGACAAAAAATTCTAATGTAATTGAAACACAAAATCTGAATAAGAGTCTGGCTGCCTCTCATGATGGCTCAAATAAATCGAGTTCGACTGAAACGTTGCAAATTTTAGATCAAATTAATCTAAAAATAACCCAAGGCGAGTCGGTGGCGATTACCGGTTCATCAGGTTCCGGTAAGACAACGCTACTAGGTTTATTGGCAGGTTTAGATGTGCCATCTTCTGGTGAAGTCATACTGCTGGATAAAAAGCTGTCTTCATTGGATGAAGACCAGCGAGCCGCTTTGCGCCTTGGCAAGGTAGGCTTTGTTTTTCAATCATTTCATTTAATGGATAATTTAACTGCTCTCGAAAATGTCATGTTGCCGCTTGAACTTGATGGAAAACTAAAGCTAAAAAATAATGATATTCGTCAGCGAGCGAAAGATGCCTTATCTCAAGTGGGTTTAGAACAACGCACTAACCATCTTCCCACTCAATTGTCTGGTGGCGAGCAACAGCGAGTTGCTTTAGCAAGAGCCTTCGTTTCAAACCCTACTGTTTTATTTGCTGATGAGCCCACTGGAAATTTAGACAGTAATACAGGAGATGAGATTGTCGCCTTACTATTTAAAATGCAACAGCACAATAACACCACCCTTGTTTTAGTTACCCATGATGATGAATTGGCTGAAAAATGCCAGACTCACTATCGTATTGAGAATAGCAAAATAGAAATTGTTCGAGCAGCAGACAGTGTCAATAAGAGTGATTCAAAAGAGAAAGTTGAGAAAGAAATAGTGAGCCGAACAGAAGTCAGTGTATCGTGATTTTCTCAAGATTACTTAAACAGGGTAGACATTTTTGGCGCTTAGCTGAAATGCGACTCTTGTTCTTGGCATTATTGGTTGCTGTTGTCGCAGTTACTTCAGTTGGCTTTTTTACTGACCGAGCTGACCGCGCTATGAGTGCTCAAGCAACTCAATTACTTGGCGGTGATATGGTTTTAGTATCGACAAGACCATTAAATAAAAAATATCTTATAGAGGCACAGCAACGAGGTATGGGGACAGCCGAAGTTGTTAGTTTCCCGAGTATGGTTTCTAGTGATGACAAGTTTCAATTAGCGCAAATTAAAGCCGTTTCCAAAGATTATCCTCTGCATGGAAAAATTGAAACGAGCCTTGAAAGCCAGGGCGTAATAGAAATTACTTCAGTTAATAGCTTAAAAAATGATGAGGTTCTTGCTGACGGTAGATTATTTGTGGCTTTAAATGCGAAAGCTGGAGACACTGCGCAATTAGGAAGCAGTAAAATAAAGCTAAAAAAGATCATTCGCAAAATGCCAGATCAGGGAAGTAACGCTTTTCAGTTTGCACCTAAAATGATTATCCCTTTGGAGCAACTTCCAGCAACAGGTTTGCTCGGTGCTGGAAGTAGAGCGAGCTATAGCTTTTTATTCTCGGGTGATTCCTCTCAGGTAAAATCATTTAGCTCATGGTTAAAGCCGATTCTCGAAAAACAAGAAAGACTTAGAACTTTGGATGATGGCTTGCCTGCAGTTCAGCAGGCATTAGCTCGGGGTCAACGTTTTTTGAAAATGGCTTCATTGCTTGCCGTTATTTTGGCTGGTGCTGGAATTGCTCTAAGCAGCTATAGCCTTACTCGTCGCGAAATATCTTCTGTCGCTGTTTTAAAAACGATGGGCGCTTCTCGCCGACAGATTTTGCTTCGATATCTTGGCGCTTTGGTGGCTGTAGCTCTTTTGGCAGCAACTGTTGGGGCAATTATTGGTTATTTTATACAATCCTATTTAGCTGTTTATTTGCAAAGCTTTGTTGGTCAAACTTTGCCCAGTGTAGGGTTTTTACCTGTGGTGATTGGTCTGGCTACATCGTTGATTATGGCGTTAGGTTTTTCTGCGCCTCATTTATTACAATTAATCAAAACATCACCGATTCAAATATTACAACGATCAAATTCGGTAGCTAAATCATCCCTTATATTTTCTTTCTTTAGCTTGGCAATAGCCGTTTTTTTATTAATGTGGTTACAAACCTCAGATTTGAAGCTAAGTGCTTATTTGCTAGTAGCCGTAGCAATCGCGCTTGGTGTTTTTTGGATTATTGCACTGCTGATGTTGAAACTCGTAAGGAAGTTAGCCGAAAAATGGCCCTTACCCAAAGCCAATAAACGTATGGCGTTAATGGTGGTCGTGTTTGGTGTGGGTTTATTTAGTCTATTGCTTCTGACAACATTGCGAGGCGATTTGATAAACCGCTGGCAAGCAAGTTTACCTGATGATGCGCCTAATCATTTTTTAATTAATATTCAACCTAATGAAGTTGAACCGTTAACCAAGCTGTTAGAAAAAGAAAATGTAGTTATGCCCATTTACCCGATGGTACGAGGACGGCTGGTTGAAGTAAATAGCAAGCCTATTACACCTAATGATGCAGCATTTTCTGAAAATCAACGTGCACAGCGGCTGTTAACTCGTGAGTTTAATTTATCTGCTAATGAGTCGTTACCCGAGGGAAATATTATTCAAGCGGGTCAATGGTTCGAGCCAAAGGAAAAGAATGGTTTTTCAATGGAGCAAGGTATTGCCGAAAATCTTGGTGTAAAAATGGGTGATACTTTAACTTTTGATATTGCGGGTCAAAGACTATCAGAGACAATAACAAGTCTCAGAACCGTCCAGTGGGACAGTATGAAGCCCAATTTCTTTGTCATGGCTGCGCCCAGTGCTTTTGATGGTTTTCCTAGAACCTATATCACCAGTGTTCATTTGTCGGAGGTTAATTCAAACGTTATTCCTACACTGGTTAAACAATTTCCGAGTGTTACTGATATTGATATAAGTGCGATTCTTACTCAGGTGCGTGAACTCATTAATAAAGCCGCCTTTGCCGTTCAAGCAATATTTCTGTTTACCTTGGTTGCTGGCGTTGTCGTTTTATTTTCAGCGCTACAATCACAAAAAGCACTACGCAGAAAAGAAATCGCTATATTCAAATCATTGGGAGCTAGTCGGTCTTTATTGCGTCGTAACTTGTTACTAGAATTTGCAATGATCGGAGGCTTGTCAGGTTTTCTCGCTGCAATCCTAGCGTTAATCGCTGCAAATGCCGCTGCGTACTCGTTGTTTGACTTAAGCCCTGAGTTGGATTTAAGCCTAATCGCAATTGGAACACTGCTAGGTGCTTCTTTAGTAAGTATTGCGGGCTATATTAATGTCAGGGGATTATTGTCTATAGCTCCTGTCAGTCTGTTTCGATAGTTTTTAGAGTCTTCTCTACTTAGAATGACCAATAGAAAAGTAGGGGGGTGTCATATAATTAATTAGGTTATGCCTCGAAATCATGATTTATAGAGCTTAGTAATAAATAACAGTAGCAATAAATTCTATTGCTGAAAACAATGAGGCCGGGTATTTACCCGGCCTCATTGTTTAGTTTTAAAAAATGTTAATCAGAGCAGATTAGCTATTCTGGCTTTGATAGTAGTCAATTAGAATCTTGGCAACTTCAGGACGGGAAAATTCCTTCGGTGGCGCAATACCTTGCCCCAACATTTCTCGAACTTTTGTGCCAGAGAGAAGCACGAAATCATCTTTTTCGTGATCTGGTGCTTCAGACATCATCACAACCTTATCCAATTTTTTCGAATAAGCCGTGTGATCAGCGCGGAAAATCTCAATATCCAGCGCTCCTTCAGGTACTTCATTATCGAAAATTGTTTGAGCATCGAACGCACCGTAGTGATCGCCAACACCCGCGTGATCACGACCAATAATAAAGTGTGTTGCTCCCATATTTTGGCGGAATAGTGCGTGTAGCACACCTTCTTTTGGTCCTGCATACAACATATCGAAGCCGTAACCGGTTACCATTGCGCTGTTTTCAGGGAAATACAATTCAACCATCTTACGAATCGCATCATCGCGAACATCAGCAGGAATATCACCCTTTTTCAGCTTACCCAGCAGCATGTGAATAACCAAACCATCACAACCCAGTCTATCCATTGCCATATGACACAACTCTTCATGAGCTAAGTGCATAGGGTTACGCGTCTGGAAGGCTACAACTTTTTTCCAACCAAGATCAGCAATGTCTTGACGAATTTCAACAGCCGTTTTGAAAGTACCTTCAAAGTCTTTTTCGAAGTAAGAATAGTTAAGTACCTTGATTGGGCCTGATAGACATACTTTACCTTGAGAGTTAAAGGTATTCGCACCAATATGCTCTTCACCTGCGGCAGGGCGGTAGATAGACTGAGTCATGCTCGCCATTTCTTCGTCGCTGAATGTTTCAACGGCTTCTACATCCATGACTGCTAGAATTGGATTGCCGTCAATATTAGGATCTTTCAGCGCAATGCGATCACCGGCTTTGATGTTACCTGCATTTTCAACAAGATTAAGAACAGGTGTCGGCCAAAACAGACCTGCTACTGTATGCATATTATCCGCCACAGATAGTGCATCAGCTTTATTCATATAACCTGTGAGAGGGTTAAAGTAACCACCAGCTAACATCACAGCATTTGCTGCTGTGGCAGAACTTACGACAATAGAAGGTAGTCCTTCAGCTTCTTGTTGCAATGCATCTCGCTCTGAAGCATCAGTTACGTAAAGTGGATTCAGTTCATCGGAACCATGTGGTTTTATCATGCTTAACTCCCGAAAATAATTGTGGCACTTTGCCAAAACGATACAAGATACCTGTATTGCCTTTTCAAGTACAGATAGAAAAATTTGCTTTTAAATAAATTGCTTCTATGGGTTTCAAAACTAAAAGTAATTAGTTGGCTGTTTTGAGTTTTAAAAAAATAATAGTTAGTCATTTTCAAAAAAGTGAAAGCTTAGGAAAAATACCTTAATTTGGTTTAATTTACAGGACTGGTCTAATGGTTTGCATTTAGCCATAATTAGTTAAATGAGCCCCCCATCAATGACTAACATGATTACCAAAGTCTGCGTTGTTTCGGATACGCACTCTTATCTTGACCCTCGTATCGCTAAGATCGTAGCTGAGTGTGATATTGCTGTTCATGCTGGCGATATTTGTGGCATTGAAGTGATTGAGCAGATGAAGCCTAAGTCAGGCGAGATTATTGCCGTCACAGGTAACAATGATCCTTACTACCATTTCAGCGATACCCCTCTACCTGAATCAGTTGTTTTTGAAATAGCAGGCTCAACAATTGCAGTTGAGCACGGGCATAAGCATGGTGTTTCTCAGCCTAGTCACGAGTCATTAAGAAAAGCTCATCCAAATGCGAAAATAGTTATCTACGGCCATACGCACAAACAAGTGATCGATAAAGAGGCAGTACCTTGGGTGATCAATCCTGGTGCAGCAGGGAAAACACGCACATATGGTGGTCCTTCTTGTTTAGTTATTGAGTGTTCAACTGGTCAAGAGTGGGATATTGTAGTGCATCGTTTTACCGAATATAGCTAATTTCATTATTATTAAAAAATTCATACCGTTATTCACACTTTACTAGGAGCACTGAAAAGATGATTAAAGAAACCATGTTTGTAATAGCAGTTCCTAATCTACAGAAGTCAGCCGACTTCTATAAAAATATTTTAGGTTTTGAAGTCGCAGAAATTGGTGATGACGGTTGGCGCATGTACGCAAAGGATAATTGTCATATCATGGCAGGAAATTGTCCCGATGCGATCCCACCGAATGAACTAGGCGATCATTCTTATTTTTGCTATCTAGTTGTTGAAAGTGCTGATGATTATTACACTGAGATAAATAACAATTATTCTGAAGTATCAAATAAAACAGTAACAACAGCCCCACCTGCGGATAAACCTTGGCAGATGCGAGAATTTGCCATTACGACTTTAGATGGTCATAGAATAATGGTGGGTGAGCGTTTATAGTATTATTATCAGTGTGTTAATGATAATAAAAATGACAGTCCTGTTGAGCCTGTCGAACACACCCCCCTACTTTTTCAGCGTTCTTTAAAGCTATATTTATTTAAATTAAACACAGCATTGCACAAAGCATCTCAAAGTCTATCTAATGATAAATTTAATTAATTTGTTATATAAGTAATTATTCTGCATTATTGAGAGGTAGTTACATTAGTATTCCCTCGTTCAATATTGATATTCAAATACAAGGTCACAGATGAAAACAATCCCGATAGTAGATAAAACAGAAGGCGTTGAAGTTAAAACGACCACTTGCTATATGTGCGCTTGTCGTTGCGGTATCAAAGTAACTGTAAAAGACGGAGAGGTTCGCTACATTCAAGGCAACCCTGATCACCCGTTAAACAAAGGTGTGTTATGTGCTAAAGGTGCATCGGGCATTATGAAGCAATACTCACCTGCAAGATTGACTAAACCACTAATGCGCAAGCCAGGTACTGAGCGCGGCGCTGGACAGTTTGAGGAAGTCAGCTGGGATAAAGCCTTCGAAGTAATGGAGGACCGTCTCGGTAAAATTCGTGCAGAAGACCCTAAGAAGTTTGCATTATTTACCGGTCGCGACCAAATGCAGGCCTTAACAGGTATGTTCGCCAAACAATTTGGTACGCCAAATTATGCGGCTCACGGTGGTTTTTGTTCAGTGAATATGGCTGCTGGCATGATTTACACCATAGGTGGATCATTCTGGGAGTTCGGTGGACCAGATTTAGAGCGATCAAAACTATTCTTTATGATCGGTACGGCAGAAGACCACCACTCTAATCCGATGAAAATTGAACTGGCAAAGTTCAAACGCAATGGTGGTCGTTTTATCGCTATTAACCCTGTAAGAACAGGTTACGCCGCTATTGCAGATGAATGGGTGCCGATTAAACCAGGTACTGATGGCGCTTTAATTTTAGCAATTATTCA
>CALFUP010000324.1 GCA_937929875.1 uncultured Cocleimonas sp.
TTTTGAGTCGTTGGAAGATTTCCTTGACCCTGAAGACCGTACTAAAACAATAGAGGGTTATCCTGCGCCGCGACGGGCAACAATCATTTGTGCTGCGCCTTAAGCATTTAAGCTCTCTCTGATCCTAAGCTCAAATGTAAGCTTAGGATCAGAGCAAATAACTACATCACTTGTTAGGTCTTTTTCTTCTTTTTACGAGGCTTCTTGTCGCCGGCTAAATTACCTGCGTCAGAACGTTTTGAAGAGCCCGTTCCCTTTGGTGTAAATCGACTGCCTTTACCTTCGCGATCGGTATTATCTTCACGAGCACCTTTTGGCTTATCTGGCTTAGGAGTAAATGCCTTTTCGCCTTTAGGTGTTAGTTGACGCATGTTCAGCTGTTGACCTTGCACCCAAATTTTCTGTAGATGCTTGTAGATAGGCTTAGGCATGCCGTCAGGCAGCTCAACTGTACTGTGGTCACCTTCAATCTTTAGGTTGCGTATAAACGCGCTATCAACACCGGCTTCATTGGCAATAGCTCCAACAATATGCTTCGCTTCAACACCATGATCAGCACCCACTTCCAAACGATAAACAACCATATCAGGGGTTTCAACTGGGACGCCACCGCTGCTGGTTTCTTTAACGCGACTGCGCTTTGGTTCTGAGCGAGGAGAGCTGTTATCACGGTCGCGGCCACGTGAAGGCCTCTCAGAGTTATTATCTCTTTCCTTGCGGCCTCTTTCAGGTCGGCTATCTGCTGTATGCGTAGGAATATCCAATTGCTTTGCGGAAAGTGGACGTTCTTTTTGAGCAAGCCAAGCTAAAGCAGCGGCTATTTTTTCAATGCTCAAATCGCCTTCATTAGCATAGCTAGTGACAACGCTTTCCATAAAATCAAGATCTTGCTGAAGCACAATCTCAGAGATTTGCTGCTTAAATTTCGTGATTCTAGTTTCGCTGATTGATTCTGCTGTAGGCAATTCAAAAGGTAAAATCTTTTGGCCAGTCGCACGTTCAATCGTTTGTAGCATACGATCGCCACGTGGCGGGATAAACAGGATTGCAGTACCTTCACGTCCGGCACGACCTGTTCTACCAATTCTGTGTACATAAGACTCAGTATCATGCGGCATGTCATAGTTGATAACATGGCTGATACGTTCTACGTCTAAACCACGAGCAACAACATCTGTTGCGATCATGATATCAATCTTACCTTTACGGAACTGATCGATCGTCTTTTCACGAAGCTCTTGCTTGATATCGCCGTTGATAGCAGTCGTTGCATAGCCGCGAGCTTCAAGCTTTTCACTTAGCTCGTGAGTCATTGACTTAGTGCGTACAAAAATTAAGATACCTTCAAACGGTTCAGCTTCAAAGATGCGAGTTAAAGCATCAAGCTTGTGGATTGTTTTACCTTTCCAGTAGCGTTGGCGAATCGTTGGAACGGTAACCGTCTTGCTTTTAATGCGAATATCAACAGGGTCTTTAAGATAGCGCTGAGTCAGCTTCTTTATGGCTGGCGGCATTGTTGCTGAAAATAGCACGACTTGTTTTTGCTCAGGCGTTGCCTGAAGGATCGTTTCTACATCATCTACAAAGCCCATACGAAGCATTTCATCAGCTTCATCCATCACAACTGTTTTAAGTTGATCTAGCTTTAGAGTCCCACGTTTTATATGGTCAATGACTCGGCCAGGGGTTCCAACGATAACGTGTACGTTTCTTCTTAACTGTTTTAGTTGGATTCCAATACTTTGACCCCCATAGATAGGGAGAACATGAAAACCAGGAAGCTTTTTAGCATATGACTGCATTGCTTCGGCAACTTGAATAGCAAGTTCACGGGTAGGTGTAAGTACAAGCACCTGTGGCTTTGCCATCGAAAGATCAAGATTAGAAAGTAAGGGTAGAGAGAATGCAGCTGTCTTTCCTGTACCTGTTTGAGCTTGTCCGAGTAGATCTTTTCCTGCTAATAATGGCGGGATACTTTCAGCCTGGATTGGTGAGGGATACTCATAATCGACTGAAGAAAGAACTTGCTCTGATAAGCCAAGCGATGAGAAAGGGGGTGTGTTTTGCTCAGACATGCTGGTTTCGCTGAAATATGAAGGTGCATAATTCTACTCTAAACGCGCTCATAATGTATGGAATAATTTGACTTAACCCAAAAAGCTTTATATTGGTATCAATTTTTATTTAGTATATTTGAACCAATTTGTGTAATTAATTGACTGAGTGTAATGATAATGATTTGCAAAGCTGTAACTTTAGTTTGATTATGTTGAGCATTAATAGACTGTTTTAAACTGTAATTTGTCTAGGAAATAGTCTTTCACGCCAAAAAACAGTTATTCTCTGCACATTTGAACTAATAATACAATTCAGTTAAGCTTGCGTTCAGCTGGACTTTTGTAACTTGGACATTTAGCGTTAATTTTTGGCCACCCCGATGCTGGCCAGTTTTGTAACTTGGGCAGTACGAGACTTTTAACCGTAAACTAAACTACTAATAATAGAAGACGAACATATATGAATAAATTCACTGCATCGCCAAGGGCGGCGATCTTAACATACGAAAACCTCGACGCGTTTGAGTTTGGTTGTGCTGTGGAGTTGTTTGCAACCCCAAGGCCAGAACTTGAGGCTTGGTACCAAACAGATATTTTGGGTGTCAACGCAGG
>CALFUP010000325.1 GCA_937929875.1 uncultured Cocleimonas sp.
AATATAAAAGCTAAATGAGATCGCTATCTATTCTGCTTCAATCTGTAAATAAAAGCATCAAAAAGTGGGGGGGTGTCATTTCGACGTAGCTCAATACAGGCCTTCGACAGGCTTGTAACCGATTCGGCAAGCTCAGTACGAGTGCTCAACAGAACTGTCATTTTAATTACTTAAAACAACTCTAGGCAGTGCTTTGTTGGTATCTGCCCAGTAAAGGCTTTTACTGCCTTTAATGTCCTCATCCACATCAATTACTTTGATATTTACGCCAATTTTACTGCCATTGCTGGAGTAAGTTTTGGAATCGTTGTAAATGTTCTTCCAAGGAATTGCTACATTGAGCAAGTATCCTGTATCTGTTTTGGTAAGGTGAGTTTGTGACCCCAGTCTGTCATAGGGAGTAAACGTAAACACTTTAGCGTCTTGTTTTTCCGTATTTTCTTCATTAATTTTTTTTTCAGTTTTAGACTCTGGACCTTTGTTGGTATCTAACGTTAAGGTCAATTCATCACCTTTTTGAATGTCATTATCTTTTACAGAAAAACTAAAGTAGAAGTGTTTTGAGTCCCAGTTTGCTTGCCATTTTGCACTAATATCACTGTCGCTAATATTGGCTAGTCTTGAGGGTAATGAATTACTTTGACTCATATCCCAAATCATTTGAGGATTTTTGGCATAAGGCACTTTGAGTTCTTTCTTTTCTTGGGGTAATACTGACTGATTGGGTGTTGTTTTAATTTCGGGATTTAAACTACTTTCTAAATAGCGCAATAGTGAATCGTATTTAGGTGCATCAGAACGTGCTTGGCGAATGTGTTCTTTGACCCCCCAGCTACCATACCAACTGTAAATTCTTGGTGCGCTAAACGCGACAAACAATTTGCCACCTGCGCGTTTCCATTCATTCATTAACTCATCGTAAACAATTCCCATGCGTGGATCACGATTCGCGGCGTAGAGCAGGGGATTAGGATGTTGATCGACTTTGCGTGTATCCCAATCAACCAAGTGTTGTCCTCCCTCATAGGCGAGTAAATCAACACCAAAAGAAGTTGCAACTTTTTCTTGTTTTTTAATGTAAGAAATAATGGTTTTCATGCCCCATTTAGAGCTTTTATCCATCATCGCTTTGAATACATCATCGACGTTCTTGGCTTTTCGTAATACTTCAGGATGAGCAGAAACGTATGGACCAATGGCTATAGCATCGGTGTGTTTGTAAGCATCTTCAAAGGCGAGTATTTGGCTAGACATATTTTGATTGCTAGCCCAACTTCCCATGGTGCGGACTAATTGATCAGTACTACCAAAAACATCCTCCCAAATTTTAAATACTTCAACGCTTCGGCGGGAATACCATTTGTAACCTGCGGGTGATTTTTCATCATCGAGTTTGGCCGCCAAGCCTTGTTCGATAGCATAATCGTGATGAATGAAAATAGGATTCCAAACTTCATTGCTGTATTCGATATACACTTTTAGATTTGGGTCAAGATTCTGTTTCACGTACTCAGCAAATTTACGCATGTAATCATCATTGGCTTTGTATGGCATGGAAAACCAAGGATGAGCCTTTACTTGATTAGCTAATGCCACCATCACTTCTACAGGAGCGCCTCGTGAATATAAACCTGCCCGGCCTCCCCAAGTGGCTTTTTCGGGTGTATTGCGCGTTGACCACGCTTCCACTGGATTACGCGTCATGCCTTGCATATTCATAAAGCGTATCACTTGGAAGTCTTTCATAAAATCTAAGTAATCGGGATTAAAGAGGATGCTGTCATCATTTTCATCAAAGGCTAGATATTGACCTGATGCGCAATCCTTAGAGTTTTTTACTTTGATATGAGGTTTACTTTGGCAAATACCGCCTTCGGGTAAAATACGGATATTCCTCAGGTAATTATCTTTGGTCGTTTTTTTAATAAACAAAGAAGCATTTAATATCTTGTCTTTACCTGCTTTTATTTCGATGACATCGCGGTTAGGACGATGAACGACTAAACGAGCATCGTTGCCATAAAAAATCTCGCCTTCTCCATCGTATAAAACGGTATAAAATCCATCTTCTATGGTGCCTTCAGGTAAACGATTGAGAAACTTAGTACCGGCCTTTCCGCCATTTAAATCTGTGGGCCAACCATTTTTGTCATATTCGACTTCTTTGCTACTACCCCAGGGAATAGTTTCAGCAAAAGGAATAGCAGATTTAAATAAGTTGAGAAACTGAATGCTGGAAGTATCTTCTCGAACATCAGCGGTATTAATGCCAAGAAATATTTTGTTCTCTGGAACGCTATTTGTGCTGTTGGTGGAGTTTTTTGTTTTTTGTTTTTTAATAGCTTTGATAGAGGCAAGCTCGTTCGCACTGGGTGGTTTGGCAGCGGGAGTGTACCAACTTTTATATAATTGATATCTATGACTTAGATAGCCACCTGCAAATAGAGTTGCTACAAATAATGCGATGAGTACTAATATTTTAATGAATTTCATACGGTGATTTTATCCGTAAATGAGAATAGAAAATAGCCAAGTCGAAGTCGAAACTATTCAGAGATGAAGCGATTACAAGTTGAGAAGTATGATTTTTTGTAAATAAATACTAGGTCAGTTGTAACAATCCCCAAAAAGTAGGGGGGTGTCACTTTATATCTTCTAAAACGTGTTATTTAAAATAATTGTTTCGACTATTGGTTTTCTAACGGCAATTATATTCCAAGAACCAATCTACCAAAGTATTGAGGATTCTTCCATGATAGGTCATTTTTAGCATGCCAAGCCAACTTACCATCACGGCCTCTGCCGCTGTCATCATCGTTAATCTGGACATCAATACCTATGTCTTTTCCTGCAACTGGTTTAACACCTAATGTTGTCCATGGAATTGATGTTTCTAGAGTGTAACCTCTGTCGGTACGTATCATAGTTTTCTTAATCCCTAAACTGCGTCCGCGGCGTGGAGAACTACTGCTCAGATTCACATTGTTGTCTTTCCAGCGGTAGATAAAGTGGAAGTCATTTTTACCATCGAATTTATTAGATCGACTTCCATCTGCATCAACGAAGATTTCGATTGAATCATCACTCCAAGGAGAAGGAGAATCTCGCATAAATTTATCGTCTAAGGCATCAACACGGACATGTAAAAATTGATTATCCCAGTGTGTCTGCCAAACACCCGACAGGTCTCTACTGCCGTTTATTTTTCCGTCAACTACGTTTCTTAAATGTAATGCCGCTTTGTTTGTCCAAAAACGGCCGCGACCTTTGACTCTGTGAACAACAGCATCATGTTTTACATTCACTTTGGCTATCGTTTTAGCTGATGTTGGACGTCGATTAGTTGTAGTTTGAGCATAATTTGAAGCGCTAGTGTTATCCCAAATAGGTCTTGTTGCAGCTTTGGCAAGTGTCGCGGCAGCTCTTGCTTTCGCTGCATTCGCTTTGGCTTTCGCAGCCGCTGCCTTGGCAGCAACTTGAGCTGCAGTTGAAACTGCCTTTGGCGCAGCTTTGACAACTGCTTTTGCTACAGTATTACTAACTTTAGGTGTTGTCTTAGCTTTAGGTGTGACTTTAGCAAT
>CALFUP010000326.1 GCA_937929875.1 uncultured Cocleimonas sp.
CGCGCGCGCGAAAACAGGATAAGGAATACCGTATTTTTCGCCAGCAGCACCAGATAAATTCACTAATATCATGACAAATAAACTTGCGGTAATTAGTGCGGCGAATGCTGTCCAGCCACTCACACCATAAGAGATAAATAATGAAGCGACTAATGAGTAGCCGAAAAGTGATTGAATGTCATTAGCCCAGACATTGAAAATGGCGAACCATCCCCAATTTTTTTCTTCTTTAGTGACGGGGCTTAGCGTGTTGTTATGCGAGTTTATATTATCCATAATTCTCTTCCTTGAGGTGTCATTTGTATATTCTGTAAAATTTCTTGTGATTCTCTTGACGAAATCTCTAATCTTATATAAATGCAGATAGTTTACGTAAAATGTTAGAGGAAATATATATCTAATGCGATAAAAAACTATTTGGTTTAAGATCATTGAATATGATTAATCAAACTCTCGTAAAAGCAGGACAAAAAGAAAACTTTCTCGGTGATAACAAATGAAGAATAAAAAGATTCTTCCTAAAAAAATGCATCATCGCTCTCCTGATCTATTAAATGAGCAAGCATATACAACCTTGATACAGCAGTTGCGTAACGGCAGTTTGGCGAGTGGTACATTTTTATCTATGCAGGCCTTAGTCGAACGCTTGGATCGCCCCATCGCAGCGGTTCGCGATGCGGTAAAACGTGCCGAGGCAAGTGGCTTAGTCGAAATTTTACCCAAAAAGGGTGTAATGGTGATGGGCACGGGTCCCAAAATTACGCGCGAATGCCTTGAGCTTAGAATGATTTTAGATTGCGAAGGGGCGAGGCAATTAATTAAGAATGAAGGTTCTGTTGATTTACGAATTTTAAGAGAAGCTCACGAAGATTTGCGTGCTGAGGCTATTAAAGGAGCTACGCCAGAATTACCACGACGAGCCATAAAGACTGATTTGATGTTACACGATGCCTTATCAAAAGGGATTGAGTCAGAACTTACCACTCGTTTGTATGGTGAAAACCGTAACCGTGTGGCGGTGATTCAGAATATTCGCCCTTATTTAGCGGACCGTATTATTTCTTCGATGGATGAACACCTTGCCATTATCACAGCATTAGAACAGCGAGATACGCAAGCGGCAGTGGAAGCCGTTCGGAATCATTTACTTCATACTTTACGCTGGTGGGGAGTTGGAGATTAAGTAGAGTTGTTTTTTATTATGTATTCTGAGTCACTGATATAAACTAAACAGAAATCTAATCTATAAAAATGGTGAAAAAGTAGGGGGGTGTGCTTTTTATTCAATATTGGCGATTAGAATCTCACAAACACTAAAAAGCGGCATTAATGCCGCTTTTTAGTGTGCTTAAACTCTACACTTAAGAGTAAATAGTTGGTGCACCTAATTGCTCATGAATCTGATTAGCTAACTGTGGTTGAATATTCAAACCCTTTGCTAGTGAATCTAAGTAATGCGCTTCTTTGTTTGTATCAAGATCAATCGCCATGAGTGATACAGCGTATATTTGCTGTTCCATTCCGCGTGGAATACTTCTTACAAAAGCGTTTACATCAAGAGGAGCACGAAATTCGCTACGAACGAAATCTGCTTCTTCTTGAGATACGTCACCTAATTTACCCACGACTTTTTCTTGCTCTGCTTCGTCGATGCTACCGTCTGATTTTGCTGCATTGATCATGGCGCGAATAATTAGTGTTGCTTGATCAGTCGCTTCTTGTTGATTAACACCCATCGGTAAGTGATCGCAATTATCATGTCCAGGATTTGGCGCTTCTGCGTTTTGGTTTTGTGCGTATTTTGTTAAAGCGCCACCGAGTAATCCGCCAAGTCCGCCAGCGCCACCTAGTCCACCAGCGTTTGAATTTCCGCCGCCACCAAGAATACTGCCGAGTAGGTCGCCCATGCCGCCACCTTGTGGCGCTTGTTGCTGTTGACGTCCGCCAGTTAAGCTACCGAGTAAGTCGCCTAAACCGCCGCCACTTTGTCCGCCACCGCCGGTAAGACTTCCGAGAAGGTCGCCTAAACCACCGCCGCCTTGTTGTTGCTGCTGTTGTCCGCCAAGTAATCCACCGAGTATGTCAGCCATTCCGCCGCCGCCCGTGTTACGTTGGTTGCCACCAATTAAACCACCCAAGACATCGCCTAACATGCCGCCGCCTTGAGTTTGTTGATTTTGTGCACCACCTAAAGCAGAACCAAGAATATTGCCTAAGACATTTCCTCCTGAGCCTTTTGATAATGCGCCATTGCCGAGAAGGCTACCTAATATCTTAATTGTATCTATACCGTTCATGTGGATCTCCTTTGATGTGAGGGGTATTGCATTATTAATATTGCAATGTTCTCTTAAAACGAAAATTTGTCTAACCTTATGAGTTTAGTCGATAAACAACAGTTTGTTTGACATACATAATGTGGGTATGAATTGGGTTTATTCAAGTTCAGTCTTTTTTGTCTTAATATATTCCTAAAGCGCTTGACCCTGTAGCTAACTTTAGGGTTTATACTGTATTCATAACATAACTATTTTGGTTAAGAAATGAAAATTGGCGAACTATCAAAACAAACAGGTTTTCAAATAGAAACCCTTCGATACTACGAAAAGCAGGGATTGCTGCAGCCTGTATCACGCACAGATTCTGGCTATCGCGAATACGATGTTGAATCATTGAAGCAATTGAAGTTTATTCATCAAGCCAAATCTGTAGGGTTTTCTTTAAATGAAATTTCTGAACTGCTTACTTTACGTGTCGAGCGAGATCAGCATAGTTGCTCTGAAGTAAAAAACATTGCTGAACAAAAGCTGGAACAAATCGAAAACAAAATTACAGAATTATCCAAGATGCGTGATGCACTCTATGTCATCACCGATGCGTGTTGCGGTGGTGATGAGCCAGCAACAACATGTACAATTTTAAGTGCTTTGGATGATGGGTCAAAACAAGTAGGAGCAAAGCTATCATGAGCATGGTTATGGCATTTTTTAATAATTTATTAGCCTTAAGTTTAGAAGCCGCACCTTGGTTGGTGTTAGGTTTGGTGATTGGCGGACTGATTAAAGCCTTGATACCAACCGAATTGCTACATAGACATTTAAGTGGTAACGGCTTTCCATCCATTGTGAAAGCAGCTTTATTCGGTGCACCCTTACCTTTGTGTTCTTGCGGAGTGATTCCCGCTGCATTGGGCTTGCGTAAAGCAGGGGCGTCAAAACCTGCGACGGTGTCGTTTTTGGTTTCTACACCAGAAACAGGCATAGATTCAGTCAGTATTTCCTATGCTTTACTCGGCCCATTTATGGCCATTGTGAGGCCAATAGCGGCTATCACATCAGCAATTACAGCGGGGCTTTTGGTGGGTAAATCTGAAGATGTTTTTGATAAAGAAAGCGGGGTTGATAAAGAACAGGCTGTTACTGCCACATCTACTCAAGCAGTAGAAACGAGTTGTTGTTCAAGCGAGACAAGCAAACCAAAACCTGTAGTTGAAACTTCATGTTGCGCTAGCGAGAAACCAGAACCAATCGCTGAAGCTTCTTGCTGTTCTTCTGAAGAACAAATTTCAGATGAGGTTGCGATTCCAAGCTCAATGAAATCTCATCCACCGAGTTTGTTACAAAAAGCGTGGGATGGCATTGTTTATTCATTCGTAGATTTGTTTGATAAAGTTTTGTTCTGGCTGTGTATTGGTTTGGTTTTCGCAGCTGCGGTTAAAACCTTTGTACCCGTTTCATTCCTTGCTGAATGGGGTAGCGGTTTACCTGCAATGTTAGTGATGCTGGTGGTTGGGATTCCAATGTATGTTTGCGCGACGGCATCAACACCGATTGCAGCAGGTTTATTATTGGCGGGTGTATCTCCAGGTACGGCGATGGTATTTTTAATGGCAGGACCTGCGACCAATATCTCAACTTTGGGTGTGATTGGCAAAGAGCTAGGGCGACGTTCATTGCTTGCCTATTTAGGAGGTGTCGGAATTGTTGCGCTAGTTACCGGTTATATTGTGGATTATTTGGTGGTTAAACTGAATATCGATGTGCAAGGACAAATCGCGCATAATCACGATATGGTTCCTTCTGTGATTGCTTGGGCTGCGTTGTTATTATTGATGGCAGTGGTTGTTAAGCTTAAATCTGGCAAGCTATTTGGTTTAACTACTCAAGCGAGTTAATTCCATTTAATTGAAAGAAATTCTAATGAAAAAACAGCATGAAATAAAACTGCATGGTAAAACACCTTCATGATAAAACACTCTGCTAATCTAGGATTCCTCTGGCAAGAGCACGACTTGCTAGAGGGAATACGCGCCGCTGCAAACGCTGGCTTTGTCGCTGTCGAATGTCATTGGCCTTTTGAATATTCGCCACAAAGTGTCTTAGATGTCTTAACGGAGACTGGCTTGCCTATGGTTGGTTTAAATACCTATCCAGGAAATCGAGAGCAAGGTGATTTTGGTGTATGTGCGCATCCCAATAGGATTCTTGAAGCTCGGCAAGCGATTGATCAAGCCATTGAATATGCTGTTTTGATTAATACTCCTAATGTTCATGTTATGTCAGGAAGAGCCGCTGCAAATATTGACCATTCACTTGCCATGAAAACCTTTCAAGATAATTTAACTTATGCCGCAAAGAAGGCTGATTCGCATGGCATAAATATACTCATAGAACCCATCAACAATACTGACGTACCCGACTATTTTGTGGGTGATATGAACATTGCCGTTGACATTGTTAAGGAAGTTAATTTACCGAATGTGAAGATTATGTTCGATTGTTTTCATATCCAAAAAATCCACGGCGAATTAAAAAAATACATCAAACGACATTTAGGTTTAATCGGCCATATTCAAATAGCGTCATATCCTAATCGTCATGAACCCGATGAGGGTGAAATTGATTATGCAGATTTCTTCGAATTCTTAGCGCAGGTTGGATACGACGGGTATGTTGGCGCTGAGTATAAGCCTAGAGCAACTACAGATGAGGGCTTGCTTTGGCTAACTCGTTTAACTGCGGCTAACTAACATTTAATAGCATTAAAAAGTAGGGGGGTGTCATTTTACAGTCGTGTTTATCGTTTTACGTGATTTTAAATCAACAAACCATAATATGATTGCAACTGTCATCAGAGCAGCTTGTGCAAGTGTGAAATTTAATAACAAAGAACCTAATGAAGCCACAATAATACTGATGGTAAAGCCATTAAACCCCATTTGAATAAAGCTTTGCATTGCTGATGCTGAACCGCGATTATTGGGGAAGCAGTTAAGGATTTCGACTGAGACAATGGGCATAATTACAGCAAGACAAAATGCGTATAACGCTATCGGTAATATCACTCGAACGGGTGAAATATCAAGAACAAAGTTCAGCGTTAAATTGATGATAGCTAGGGCAAACATTGCCAACAATGCGTAATGCATTATTTTTAATGCTGAGTAGTGGTTTAATAAACGATCTGATGCTGCGGAACCTAGCATTATCCCCGCGACCCCTGGAAAAAAGAGCACGTAAAAATCTGTTGTTCCTAATGATAGAATATCAAATATTATCGTTGGGGCGCCCGCAATGAAAACAAAGAAGCTTGAGAAAGTTGCTGTAAATATAAAAACTAAACGCAGGTAATGAGGATCTTTCAACGTACGGAAATAGACAGTTGTCACTTCTTTTAGACGTGTTGAATTTCTATCGCTAAACGCTAAGGATTCTTTTAAGACGATGACAGCATAGATAAAAACAGCTAAGCCGAAGAGGACTAAAAACCAAAATATAGAACGCCAACCAAAGTAATCATGCAAATACCCACCTAGAACGGGTGCAATAACCGGCGCCACCGAAAAAAGCATCATTGCTTGAGCCATTACTTTTTGCGCATCTTTGGTGTCTAAAACATCACGTACCATGGCTCTGCCAGAGATTAATGCTCCGCCAATGGAAAGCCCTTGGAAAATACGAAATAGTAAAAACTGCTCATAGCTAGCCGCAAGCGCACAGGCGATTGAAGTAACAATATAAGCACCTAAAGACAGTAAAATAACAGGCTTACGACCAATTCCATCGACTATGGCACCCCAAACTAGTGTAGATGCACCAAAGGCGACAATGTAATAACCCAAGGTTTGAGTCATGAGCGCGCGCGATACTGAAAAATCCTTTTCCATACTTTCAAATGCAGGTAAATAAGCATCAATAGTAAAAGGGCCAATCATAGTCAGTAACGATACCAGTATCGTTAAATGCCACTTAGTCATTGGCTGGGAGTGCGCTTTTGGCATTTTATCGTTGTTTTTGTAATAGATGAAAAAGGCGTATTCTATCGGAATGCGTCTTGTATAGCTTTCTAATTGATTTCTCAGAAGAAACTTTGATTAAGTCCTTATCATTTAAGTGCGCAAAACTCGGCGTATAAATTCCAGTCTTTTACTTTACTTATCAGGCTTTTAAATTAAGCGGATCGTTAGGGTCAATGCCGTCCATAAAGGGAATGTTACGCTCAATATTAGTAATTTGATAAACCAAGCCCATCCAATTAACCAAAATTGCGGCGGCTGTATCGTGCCAACTATTATCGATTCGGTCTAAAATTAGATGTTCAGGAAAAACTGGAGGCTCAGTTTTATTTGTAATCGCTTCAATCAAACGATATCTGTATTCATTGAAGATAGCTTGAGTATGCTTATCAAAGTAATTTAAAGGAAAGGGTGGATATTCAACACTATCGCCACGGTTTAACGCTAAGGCAAAAAGGCCGACTTCACGCTTATACTCTTTAAGTAAACTCACGCTATCATATTCAGGATGGCCCTGAAAATAAACGGTACGGAAGCCATCAGGACTAACTGCCATTTGCACGCCTGCTTCATCACTTTCAGCCAGTACATGTAAGCCAGCCGCTTCAAATTGCGTGTTGTCGATTTGATTATAACGAGAGTGAGGCGCATCAAAACGGGTGTTGATACCCTTCACTAATGGATGTTTTTTATTTTTAACACGATGGCTAAAAACGCCCCATCGTTTATAACCTAAGTTATAACGTGTCTGATTATATTGTAATTCTAAGTTGGCGTGCGTGGCTAAACAGGAGCAAAGGGTAGAGGTTACATTCTCATAGGCCCAATTAAACACTTCGCTTAGTGGTTCCCAAAAGGGTTCAAGCGATAGATTTGGTTGCGAAACATTTGCACCTGTTACGATGAGCGCATCAAGACCCGAAGCTTTAATTTCTTCAAAACTAAGGTAGTGCTCATCAATGTGTTTTTGAATGTCAGTACCACGTTCGATAATTGGTAAGCTAAACAAATGCACATTAAACTGGGCGATAGGATTACTCTCACCAATCAAACGAAAAAACTGTCTTTCAGTCGCTTCCATTGCCGCATCTGGCATCATATTTAAGATGCCTATGTGAAGCGTACGAATGTCTTGTCTCGCCGCTTGACCAGGGCGCAAGATGGTTTGCCCCTCTTCACGTAGGCGTTCGAATGTAGGTAACTTATTATGCGCGACTAAAGGCACTATTTACTCTCTTTTTCGAATGAATGATTTTGTTCATCCATAGCGATTTCAACTAGTTGTAAAAAATCTGCTTCGGTTTTAATCTGGTATAAATCTTCGGTTTTAATGGTGTAACCATACTCTTTGGCAATACTCTCATAACGAGGAATACGCGCATAGAATAATCGTGGAAATACCCAACGTACAAATTCATCAGGAACAATCATAGAAACATATTCAAGTTTATTCTCCGTCATGTAAATTTCAAGCTGTTCATCTAAATATTGAGCGCGGTAATACATCGGTTTTGGAGCTGCTGTAGCGCGTTCGATTAAACGTTTTTCATCAGCATCATTGGCTTGAATGTAAAGGATGATGGTATTTTCAGCGAGCATTTCGATTACGCTTTTATCATCAAATTCACATAAGCTGCCCCCCGCATCATTGACGAATTTATTTAAGCCATAAATATCACGTGCTTTCTGCATGAACTCAGGTACGTCAAACATTGCTGCATATTCTGCATCATAGAAAAGCTTTTGGCGGCGTTTGAACTCTTCTAACGAATGACCGCCTAGCTCCGGATCCCCAATCTTGCCTAAAAAAGTCGACATAATAGCCAAGTTTTCAAAAGCAATATTGTTAGTAATATAGATAGAATCAGAGCGAAGTAAGTCTCGTAAAAAGGGTACTTGCATTGCTTGTTTCTTAATATTGTCAAGAATAGGCTCATTCAAATATCGAGAACCAATACGGTAATCACCTGAATAGTGAAACCAATCACTATCGCGCAAAATATTAGATAGAAATGTTTTTCCCACGCCAGACATGCCGAGCAGAGTAATTGCTTTGTTTTCTTCTTCGCGAAATTCAGTAGAACTTAGTTTCAAGGTTTTGATCTCGTTGCTTTGTAGCTAAATCAATAACAAAATTTAGATACGATGGTTAATAGTGATTTGATGCATTGGTTACATATATTGATTTAATATATTGGTTTGAAATAGTGATAGAGTATAAACGAGTCTATTTCTGATTAACATTTTATCGTTTTTATGATTTGTGCAGTTTTAATTATATAAAAGTCATCATCAAAAGATTTTCATAAAAAAGGCAACAGTAACAATGCAACAGTAAAAAAATGAAATTCATCGATATGTTAATGGCCATTTTAGTCGCGGTAATTTGGGGAATGGGCTTTGTGGTCGCAAAGGCAGGAATGGATCATTTTTCACCTATCTTATTAATGGCGCTACGTTTTGCCTGCACGACATTGTGTTTGATCTGGTTTTTTCGTCCATCATTTGAGTTGCTTAAAAAATTATTTTGGATTGCTTTGATTAGCGCCTCATTGCAATACAGTCTGACCTTTACAGGCGTTAAAGGAATTGATGCTTCAACCTCGGCACTGCTGATCCAATTAGAAGTCCCCTTCGGTTTACTTACCGCATGGCTGTTATTAGGCGAAAGAATATCGCTGAAGCAAAGCTTTGGAATGTTATTAGCCTTTGCAGGTGCGGTGTTGATTGTGGGTGAACCTAAACTATCTAATGATTTCGTTTCTGTCATGTTACTTGTCAGTGGCGCCTTAACTTGGGCGATTGGGCAAGTCATGATAAAAAAGCTGGGTAAAATAAGTGGATTTGTAATGATTTGCGGTATTGCTATTTGGGCAACCCCTCAGCTATTTATCGCTTCATTTTTATTGGAATCAAACCAAATCGAACAGGTTAAGACCGCGCCGCTGGAAGCATGGTTAGCTGTAATCTATCTTGGTCTGGTGATGACAACACTTGCCTATGCATTATGGTATCGCCTGCTCGGACTGTATTCCGTGAACCAGGTCATGCCTTTTCTATTGTTATTACCTCTGACTTCAGTGATCGGAGGAATTTTCTTTTTAGACGAATCCCTGACCCTTAAAATTGCCATGGGCGGTTTGCTTGCTCTTATTGGTGTTGCTGTAATAACGATTAAACGATCCAATTCAGCATAGGTTCTAACTAATTTTTTAGGATTAAAAGATGTTAATAACTCTCAAAAAGTGGGGGGGTGTCATTTCTTCAATTTAGTGACTACTTACTTTGTTTTCAATACGATTTTCACGCCTAAAGATGTACATTCCTGAGAAGACTAAAATCAACGTTCCTATAATCGTCGTCACTGTGGGTATGTCATTGAATAAAGCCCAACCAAGTAAGGCTGCGACAATGAGTTCTACATATTGAAATGGAGCGAGTACGGATGCATCCGCATATTTAAATGCATTAGTTAAAAGTAAGTGTCCGATTGCTGCGATTAAACCAACTAAAACTAGGCGTTGCCATTGCCAGATTTCTGGAAATTTCAAATTGAAAATAGGCAACTCTAATGGCTGTAACGCTAATATAGCTATTAACATAAGGACCGTGCCGATGAGTCCTGACCAAAACTGCATCATAATAGCGGGAACTGGCTCAGCTTCGCCTTCTTCGTTTACGCGTGCGAGTTTCCGCGTGTACATGAGGTAGAAAGCAAAGCTAAGCGCCGAGCCTAAAGGTAAGATTGCGTGAATCCCAAATAGGGCATGCCCAGGTTTTATAATTAACACGGCGCCGACTAAGCCAATTGCAACGGCCGCAATTCTTCGCCAGCCCACTGTTTCGCCTAATATCCATGGTGCTAGTAAAGTGACGATTAAGGGCATGACAAAAAATATCGCTAGCGCATCTACAATTGGCATTACTTGAATTGAAGTAAAAAAGAGTAAGGTCGCAATCGACAAACCTACTGAGCGTTTAATATGCAGGACTAACTCGGTGCCTCGTGGAATATAGAGCGTATGCCATACGAAAGGGATTAGGAATAGTGTTTGAAAAGCAAACCGAGCTAAAACGATGGTGCTAGAACTAACACTTTCGCCTAAGGTTTTAGCGGCAGCATCCATAAACGGCAGTAACATGCTGCCCACTAACATGAATTGGATTCCACGGATTTGATTTGGTTTTGTCTGCATTGAACTTACCAATAAATGGAAAATTGTATTTGAAATTTTCCAGATTTAAATACTGTGAGTAATTATAAGAGATCTTTGCATGAGAAGTATGATGGATTAAAAATACTTTAATTCCTTCTGTTGTCCTTAACATTTCCCACACTAGCGCTGTTTGATCGACAAATGCTATAGAAAACCCTAAAAAAGTAGGGGGGTGTCATTTCTGATAGGCATTAATTTTAATGCAGGCATTTCAGCTTATTTACGGGCTCTATTAAGTTTATCCAGCTTGGTTGCCGCTAAAATCACAAATTTTGGATTTGTCGCGATGGTTCTACAATTACCAAATACTTTTCCGAGTTTGATGTGATAACCGAGATGCCTATTACCAACGACCCACATTTCGCCGCCCGTTGCTAAGGCATCGCGACTTTGTTTAAACATCTCCCAAGCAATTTGATCACCAATACTATGTACTTGATGGAAAGGTGGGTTACACAATACTAGCTGTGCTTTGCCTTTAGTATTAGGCGTATTGCTGTCTTCATCAATAAATTGTTCTAAAGCATTACTAATATGGAAGCTTGCGTCAGCAGGAGACTCTGGATAAGCATGGTTATAGCTTTCTTTAGCTGAAGCAATGGCATTAAATGACTCATCCACAAAGCTGATTTTTGTATTGGGCTGATAGCGTTTTGCCATAATGCCCAATGCGCCGTTGCCACAGCCAATATCTATAATATGTTCAGCAGTGGGACACTGATCCATATTTTGAATAAGAAAGCGCGTACCCACATCGAGCTTGTCTTTGGCAAAAACATTAGCGTGATTGAAAAGGCTGATTTGAATTTTTTCGTCTGTAACAAGATTCGGATAGGGCGATTTTCCGATACTGTCTTCGCTATTTTTAATATTGTTTTCAGCAAAAACTAGACGCGCTTTTTTTGTCGCTTTTGATGTCGTCGTTGTGCCAATAATTTTCTCGAATAGCGCTAACGTTGAATTGTGGATGTTTTTGGTCATCGCTGCGCCAATGATTTTCGTGTCACTATCGATAAAAGGCTTTAGTTTATATAACTGGTCTTCGAGCAGAGACAAGGTTTTTGGAATCTTGATGATGACTAACTTATAAGGCGATTCAGTTATTTTAGGTGCATCAGATGAGGCTACAAAAGTGATCGCCTCCGTTTTCTCAATATTGTTTAGTTGAAGATTCTCATTTGTTGCTAAATGAGAAATAAATGAATCTGACCAACAAACTACAGGATATTCATTAAAGGCTAGTGTCAACGCACCAAAATTGTCATTGGCTATTAATAGCGGTTGATTATCCGATTTATTTAGGCTATCGCCATAATCACTGTACACGGTGTTGACTAATAATTCGTCTGCAGCATCCCATGCACGTAAGGTGTCATTTGCGATTTCAGGCAGGCGTTTTAGCGAAAAACTTGCTGTTGGAGTCTGGAATTGTTCTAAGTTATTCATAATTGGCAACGTTGTTTGTGGAGTGTATAGCGGCATTGTTAAAAGCGAGGCGTAGTGTAACCTAGTTTTAATGCCTAGTTTTGTTTATAAAAAGCTTGTTTCTAATTTCGAGGGGATTCGAATTCCTTTTTTCACAACGTGAAGTTACGCTATGTTTAATCAACACTTTTAATAAAGTTATAGGCAAGTATCAGATCAAATGTGTACAATTACGCTTTTTGAAATTTTATGCTGTTTGCCTTGTGAGATGGTATTCTCATCCCCATAGTTGAATAAGATATTTGTAACAGTTCAGAAGAATATAAATAATTTAATTTTTTGGAGTAATAATATGCCTTGGAATGAGCCAGGTGGGGATGATAAAGACCCTTGGAGTAAAGGTAAATCAAGCGGTAGTTCAAAAGGAAATGCGGGTGATAATATTGAAGACATCACGCGTAAAATGAACGAAAAATTTGGTGGTCTTTTCGGTAAGAAAAAGTCTGGAGGTTCAGGCGGAAGTTCTTTTGGAAACGGTCTTCCGAGTGGTTCTGTTCTTGCTTTGATTGGCTTAGGTTTACTAGCGGCATGGTTAGCGACTGGTTTTTATCAGGTAGATTCAGCTCAACGTGGCGTAGAATTCCGATTTGGTGCTTACACTGAAACTACATCGCCGGGTCTTCATTGGCATGTTCCTTATCCTGTCGAAAGTGTTGAGTTAGTCGATATCGATAGAGTGAGAACAGCACAAGATAGAACGCAAATGTTGACCAGAGATGAAAACATTGTCGATATCGGTATTGCTGCTCAATATAAAATCAAAAATGCTGAGGATTACCTCTTTAATGTTTATCTGCCTGATTACGAACGTAATCAATCAGTGGGAACGTTATTCCAGGTCATGCGCAGTGCGGTAAGACAGATTGTTGGTGGTAACACCATGGATGCAATTTTGATCGAGGATCGTTCATCAATCGCACCCAATACTAAAACCGTAATGCAAACCGTGTTAGATAGTTATAACTCTGGTCTTGAGGTTGTTGAAGTCAACTTGGAATACGCGCAAGCACCACAAGCAGTTAAAGATGCCTTTGACGAAGCGGTTCGTGCACGTGAAGATTTAGATAAGTTTAAAAACGAAGCTTTGACTTATGCTAATAGGGTTATTCCTCTTGCTGAAGGTAGAGCGTCTCGCTTAAGCGAAGAAGCAATCGCTTATAAAGGCCGTATTGAAGCAAGAGCGGCGGGTGATGCGTCACGTTTTAGTCAATTGGTCGCTGAGTATAATAAAGCGCCTGTTGTCACTCGAAATCGTTTATACCTAGAGACGATGGAAGAGGTATATCAAAATACGACTAAAATAGTCGTCGATTCTAAGTCGGGTAATAATTTGTTATACCTTCCATTGAATCAATTACAAAATAAATCACAAAATTCAAGTGCTTCGGGTGAATTTGACCCTGCAACATCAGCTTTTGTTGAGCAACAAATTCGTAAAAGGCAAGCACAAAGCGGTGTTCGTGATGGCGTGCGAAATGGAACAAGGAGTACTCGTCAATGAAAAATATAATCGTTATTATTATCGCTGCCCTTGTGTTTATTTTTGCAACGGCTACTTATACGGTTGACCAAAGAGAGACTGCAATAAAGTTTCGCTTT
>CALFUP010000327.1 GCA_937929875.1 uncultured Cocleimonas sp.
TCCCAAACGTTTTTAGATTCTTCAGCCATACCAAAACTATACTCAAGCATCATTGCGAACGAACCAATCACTGAATAAGGATTAGCGATACCTTTGCCTGCAATATCTGGCGCTGAACCGTGTGATGGCTCGTAATATGCAGATTTTGGGCCAATACACGCTGAAGGCATAAGGCCTAATGAACCTAAGATTCCGCCACCTTGATCACTTAATATATCGCCGAACATGTTTTCCATTACCATCACGTCAAACTGTGTTGGGTTAAGACATAATGCTGTTGCAGCGGCATCAACCAAAGTGTGAATGACTTCCACATCTGGATAATCAACATTCACTTCGTCAAGAATTTCATTCCAAAGTACGCTTGATTTCAAAACGTTACTTTTATGAATATTGTGAAGTACTTTTTTACGTGTTTGAGCTAATTCAAACGCTTTAACCAATATTTGGCGAATCTGGTCTTCATCATATTCTAGGGCTTCAGTAACATAACGCTTGCCCGCATCATTAACACCCATGATTTTTTTACCGAAGTAAACGCCACCCAACAGCTCACGTACCATGATGATATCGATACCTTCCCCAATAATTTCTGGTTTTAGTGGAGAAAAATGACCCAATGACTTTGGTAAGTAAACAGGACGATAATTTGCATAAGTTCCCATACGCGCACGCATCGGCAATAAGGCACCACGCTCAGGCTGCTCATCTATTGGAATCTGCTTTGACTCTTCGTGACTTAGGCCGATTGGACCTTTGATGACTGCATCAGCTTCATCAACGACTTTTTTTGTTTCATCAGGAAAGGAACTTCCGTGCGAGAACCATGCGTTTGCACCAAACGGCGCTTCAATTAGATCAAAGTTGATATCGTTACGTGCTTCGATAACTTTTAGTACTTTAATACCTTCAGCCATTGTCTCTGGGCCTATTCCATCACCCATTAAGATGGCTATTTTCTTTGTAATTTCTGACACATCGTTCTCCATATGTTTTGTGTATAATTTTTTTGTAATTGCTAATTATTTGATACGCCGAACCAATATAAGCTGCTCAACGATTATTGATCTTTCTGCTTCTCAGTTTGCAACAGCATATTCGTCATACGTAAAGCCGCATTTATTGCTGCATACACTTGATTAGCATGTACGCCTCGTGTTGAAGTCTTACTGCCATTATCTAGCTCCCAGCTAATAATAGCTTCAGTCAAAGCACTGGTTTGACCACCTCTAGGAATACGTACTTCATAGTCAACCAAAGTAGGTAATTTAATCTTATAGCTAGTTAGAATCTTATCTACAGCGACTCGAAAGGCATCAAATCCGCCGTTACCAGAACCACTTGCAGAATGCTGCTCACCAAAGATTTCCACATCAATAGCAACGTGGGTTTTCTCATCCAAACGACTTTGAATGGAACAATTAGTTAACTCAATGTGTTGATAATCACTACCCGTAATAACATCAGCAATAATAAAAGGTAAATCATCAGGAGTGACTTTCTGCTTAGAATCACCTAATTCGACCACCCTACTGAGTACTTTTTTCTGGTTATCTTCAGATAAGGTAATGCCTAGGGCTTGAAGGTTTTTGCTTAAAGATGCTTTACCACTCATTTTACCTAAAGCATATTCACGCTTACGGGCAAAACGTTCGGGTGTGAGTTTAGTTTCGTAAAGCCCGCCTTTCTGATCGCCATCTGCATGAATACCGGCAGTTTGAGTAAATACATCAGCGCCTAAAACAGGCGCATTGTTAGCAACAAATTTGCCTGAAAAACTAGATACCATCTGACTAATACCAACAATATGACGCTCTTTGATATTAATCTTCATGCCCATTTTATCGCGTAACACGACAGCGACTTGCTCCAGAGATGCATTTCCCGCACGTTCCCCCAGACAGTTCACAGTACAATGAATTGAGCTTATACCCGCTTCAACTGCCGCCATGACATTCGCAGTCGCAAGTCCGTAATCATTGTGTGGATGAAAATCGAAATGCAAATCAGGGAAGCGTGACGTCATATCATTAAGACTATCAAACACCTCTTTCGGTGACATTACACCTAAAGTATCGGGTAACATGAAATGATCAATACCCATGTCGCTTAGGGCTTCGGTGTGAGCGAAAACGTAATCAGGTGAATCGATATAGCCGTTCGACCAGTCTTCAAGATAAACATTTACCGATAAGCCTTTCGACTTAGCGTAATCAACCGTCTCTTTGATACGTTTGATGTGCTCTTCGTGTGAAATGCGCAATTGCTCGCGACAGTGCTTCTCGCTGCCTTTAGTGAGCAAATTGATAACTTTACCATTGGCTTCAACAATCCAATCAACACTCAGGTTTTTATCTGTAAAACCAAGCACTTCAACACAATGTCCATAGCCCGACTTCTCAGCCCAAGCGTTGATTTGTGCAACGGCTTGTTGCTCACCTTTAGAAACACGAGCTGAGGCAACTTCTATACGGTCAACTTTGAGTTTACCGAGTAGCGCCGTTGCCATGCTGACTTTTTCTTCTGGCGCAAAAGATACGCCCTGCGTTTGTTCACCATCACGCAGGGTCGTATCCATCAAGGTTATTTGACGTTTTTTTGCCATGTCTAACTAACCGTCAGCTTAATCATTAAGCGTTTGACCATAACCAAGGATATAGCGTCTTGTGCTTTTCTTCGTACTCGCTAATTCTATCTACGTGTTGCATTGATTGACCGATATCATCTAAACCTAGAGCGAGATTACTTTTACGAACAGCGTCGAGATCAAAGCTGATGCTTAATCCACCGGGAGTTGTAACCACTTGATTTTCAAGATCAACAGTGAACTCAACACCTTCATTGCCATCAATCTCAGCCATAAGTGCGTCTGAGTCTGCTGGACTAGCAACGATTGGTAAAATGCCATTTTTAAAGCAATTGTTGTAGAAAATATCTGCAAAGCTTGTAGAGATGATGGTGTTGAAACCGTAGTCTTCAATCGCCCAAGGAGCGTGTTCACGTGATGAACCACAACCGAAGTTATCACCAGCGACTAAGATTTTAGCACCTGAGAACTTAGGGTTGTTCAATTCAAATTCTGGGTTATCAATTTGGCCAGCGTCATCGGTAAAACGCCAGTCATGAAACAAGTGCTGTCCGAAACCTGTGCGCTCAACTTTCTTCAAAAATTGTTTAGGAATAATCTGATCTGTATCAACGTTCGCACGATTCATTGATGCGGCGATACTGGTGTGTTTTTTATATGGTTGCATTATATATAGTCCTCGAAAGATCTTAAAGTTATAGCGTACGAATATCAACGAAACGACCAGCCGCTGCTGTTGCCGCTGCCATTGCTGGAGATACAAGGTGAGTTCTTCCACCTTTACCCTGACGTCCTTCAAAATTACGGTTAGACGTTGATGCACAACGCTCGCCCGGCTTAAGTTGATCGCCATTCATAGCCAAACACATTGAACAACCTGGCTCACGCCATTCCCAACCTGCATCCATGAAAATCTTATCGATGCCTTCTGCTTCCGCATCCTTCTTAACTTCGTAAGAACCCGGTACTGCGATAGCGGTAACGCCTTCCGCTACTTTGGTTCCTTTTGCAACCGCCGCGGCCGCTCTAAAATCCTCTAAACGTCAGTTAGTACAAGAACCTAGGAATACATAATCGACTTTAACATCAGTCATTGGCGTACCCGCTTCAAGCCCCATGTACTCAAGTGCGCTTTCACATGCGTTTGCTTTTCCTTTGTGATCAAAATCAGCAGGACCAGGTACGTTGCCGTTAACCGCGACCACTTGCTCAGGAGATGTTCCCCAAGTAACTTGTGGTGCGATCTCTGCTGCATCTAGCTCCACAATGGTGTCGAATTTTGCGTCAGCATCTGATGGAAGTGACTTCCAATAAGCGACTGCTGCATCCCAGTGCTCTGCACTTGGCGCGTACTCTTTACCTTCTAGGTAAGCGTACGTCTTTTCATCAGGCGCAACCAAACCAGCACGAGCGCCACCTTCAATTGCCATGTTACACAATGTCATACGGCCTTCCATTGAAAGCGCGCGAATCGCTTCGCCACCAAATTCAATAACGTGACCGTTACCACCCGCAGTACCGATTTTTCCGATAATCGCTAAGGCGATATCTTTTGCCGTGCTTAATGGAGATAGTACGCCATCAACCGTTACTAACATAGTCTTCGACTTCTGTTGCGGAAGACACTGAGTTGCCATTACATGCTCAACTTCTGATGTACCAATACCAAATGCTAATGCACCGAATGCACCGTGAGTCGCTGTGTGACTATCGCCACATACTGTCACCATTCCAGGATGGACGAATCCATGCTCAGGTACAACCACGTGAATAATGCCGTTGTTTGCGCTATCCATTTCGTAAAGCTCAAGATCGTTCTCTTTACAGTTTTGGATCATCGTTGCCACTTGCTTTGCTCCGATTGGATCTGGCAAGTTAATACGATCTAAGGCTTTAGTCGGTACACAGTGATCAAGCGTAGCTAAGATGCTGTGCTTGTTACGCACTGGACGTCCGCTAATTTTTAAACCTTCAAAAGCCTGTGGACTAGTCACTTCATGCATTAGGTGACGGTCTACGTATAACAGCGGCGCTTGGCCTTCTTCTTGGTGAACAAAATGGGAATCCCAAATTTTTTCGTACATCGTTTTCTGTGAACTCATGAGCTATCTCTCTTAAACGCGGTTTACGGTATGTGTCAACTGGCGCTTATTGATAAAAAAGCACCTGAAAAATTAATGATCGTAGACTAATGGATTATCATGAATAATACAAAGTCATAATTATTATAAAATCTATTCCTTTTAAGAATAGATGAAATATACTTTACTCATGGACATTCAAACATTACAGGCTTTCATTGAAGTCGCCAGAAAAGAATCGTTTTCGCACGCATCAGAAACTTTATTCATTACACAACCCGCGATCAGTAAACGCATTGCAGCTTTAGAAGATGACCTCGGCACAAAACTGTTTAATCGAATCAGTCGCAAAGTCACTTTGACTGATGCAGGTAAAAAGCTACTACCCAAAGCAAAAGAATTAGTCGTCGAATTAAATGACATGCGGCGTTATGCGACTTCATTATCAGACGAGATTAAAGGTGAATTATTTATAGGCACAAGCCACCATGTCAGCATGCATCGCTTGCCACCGATTTTGCGAGAGTATCGTCAAACCCATAGCGATGTGCACTTAGATATAAAGTTCGGTGAATCAGATATTATGTGCAAACTGGTCGAACGCGGAGAGATTGAACTAGCCATAGTTACCCTGCCAAAAACGCTACCTGATAGTCTAGAAAAACAACTTTTATGGTTAGATAGCCTACATTTAGTGGTGGGACCAGATCACCCTTTCTTAAAGAAAACAGAGACAAAAACACTAAAGTCAAAACAAGCCAATGTGACGCTGGAGCAATTAGCCGAATACCCTTGCGTTTTACCCTCGGAGGTCACAGAAACTTATCGGGTTATAAATCGCCAAATGGAAAGCAATGGTTTATCGCTTAATGTGCAAATGACCAATAACAATCTAGATACGTTAAAGATGTTGGTCGGTGCTGGTTTTGGGTGGACCTTATTACCAAAGACGCTATTAGATGATTCGGTTCGA
>CALFUP010000328.1 GCA_937929875.1 uncultured Cocleimonas sp.
ACCACGGGACAATCCGTTTCGCGCATTGTGGCTAAACCACGCATATCAGAAACTAGCGTATTGTAACCAAAGGTATAACCGCGCTCACAAACCATTATCTGATCGTTACCCACAGCTTTAGCTTTATCGGACACGTTCTTCATATCCCAAGGAGCAGTAAACTGACCTTTTTTGATATTTACAGGTAAGCCCTGCTTTGCGACGTTTTGGATAAAGTTGGTCTGACGACACAGCAATGCAGGTGTTTGCAACACATCGACCACTGATGCTACTTCATCTAAAGGCGTATCCTCGTGAACATCGGTCACTATCGGAACATTTAAATCTTTTTTGATTTGCTCCAAAATACGTAAACCTTCTTCTATACCCGGACCACGATAGCTATTGTGTGATGAACGATTTGCTTTATCAAATGAAGCTTTGAAAATAAAAGGAATACCAAGATCATCCGTTATTTCTTTTAAGCTAATCGCAATTTCTGTTGTTAGCTTTTCAGACTCAACGACACAAGGTCCAGATAGTAGGAAAAAAGGTTTATCAGGGCCCACTTCAAAATGACAGAGCTTCATATTTTATCTACCTATTTACTATTAGTTGAGTGTCTAAATAAATTAACGGTTCGTTCTTTACTTATCATCTCGATAGGCAATTGCCGCACGAATATATCCAGTAAAAAATGGATGCCCTGTGCGCGGATGTGAAGTGAACTCAGGATGAGACTGACAAGCCATAAACCAAGGATGATTGGGTAACTCTATCATTTCAACCAACGTTTTATCATGAGAGACACCTGACAACACCATTCCATTTTTGGTTAAGACATCACTGTAATTGTTATTGAATTCATAACGATGACGATGTCTTTCTACTATTTCTTCACTACCATAAGTCTTGTGAGCCAAAGTGCCCTTTGTTAGGTAACATTTTTGACCACCTAAGCGCATCGTACCACCCATATCAGAGTCTTCGCTACGCTCTTCTTTCTCGCCCTTTTCTGTCATCCACTCGGTAATCAAACCGATTACCGGATCAGGAGTATCTTGGACAAATTCGGTACTATTTGCATTCTCAATACCTGCACAATGGCGGGCGTACTCAATGACGGCAAGCTGCATGCCCAGACAGATTCCCATGTAGGGAATTTTGTTTTCACGCGCATATTGAATGGCTAAAATTTTGCCTTCGACACCACGTGACCCAAATCCACCAGGGACAAGTATTGCATCGACTCCTTCAAGTTCACTGAGACCATCGCTTTCAATCTTCTCAGAATCAATATATTTAATAACAACTTTAGATTCTGTTTGGATACCTGCATGACTCAAAGCTTCATTCAATGATTTATAAGATTCAGTTAAATCAACATACTTACCCACCATCGCAATAGTTACTTCCGATTTTGGATAAGCCATACGATTCACTACCAACTCCCAATCTGTAAGATCGGCTTCAGGTAAGTTATCTAATTTCATTTTTTCCACAACGATCTGATCTAGATTTTGCGAGTGCAACCATAGTGGAATCTTGTAGATATTATCCATATCCAACGCGGGTATAACCGCACGCTCTTCTACATTCGTAAACAATGAAATCTTACGACGTTCTTTATCAGGAATCGGGTGCTCACTTCGGCATAATAAAATATCAGGTTGAATACCAATTGAGCGAAGTTCTTTAACCGAGTGCTGTGTTGGTTTTGTCTTTAACTCACCAGCAGCGGCTAAATATGGAACAAGAGTTAAATGCATAAACAAGGCATTACTACCCTCTTCTACTCCCATTTGACGAATAGCTTCCATAAACGGCAATGATTCAATATCACCTACCGTACCACCCACCTCAACCATCGCAATATCGTAACCTTCTGCGCCTGCACGAACTGAACTTTTTATTTCATCAGTGATGTGAGGAATAACCTGAACGGTTGCACCTAAATAATCACCTTGTCGTTCTTTACGAATAACCGTGCGATAAATACGACCTGTGGTGAAGTTATTTAATTGAGTTGCCGTAAAGTTTACGAAACGCTCGTAATGACCCAAATCAAGGTCAGTCTCAGCGCCATCATCGGTAACAAACACTTCACCGTGCTGAAATGGACTCATTGTGCCCGGATCAACATTAATATAAGGATCCAGTTTCATCATGGTAACTGAGAGGCCACGCGCTTCAAGAATTGTACCAAGGGAAGCTGCCGCAATACCCTTACCTAAAGAAGAAACAACACCGCCGGTGATGAAGATATATCGAGTCATAAAGGTTCCGCTACTGATAAAATGCACTAAAAAATGCATGATTAATGGGATAAAATATCAGGTGCGAATCCTATCATACCGTGATGCCACGAAACAGACTTAGAAGGGACTAATATTGAAATATTATTGTATTTATCATAAATAAATACACAATCTAAATACAGAATACAAAAATGACACCCCCCCAGTTTTTGGCGTAGATATTACTTTTTTACAGAGTAATTTGGTATTTGAGCAACTCACTTTGCTTTTGCAACAAATTACTTACGCTGAAAATCCATTCTAATTGAATTACATATACAGAACGACTATTCTAATAGGCGATGACAACTGATCTTTAGTCAGTTAAATAAATACCCTGATCGAGCTGAGATAGAAATATTGATGAAAAAGACGCCACCAAAAACACAAAAGAAAAACCCTAATTTACATTTATTATGGCCAACGCCTATTCTTGTGAAAAAATTTGGGCAACATCAAAAAGTAAACAAAGAATTAATGGAAATCTTTTCGACTCATCGTAATAAACTCGAAAAAACCAAAAAGCCGATGTTTGTCAGTGAAGACAATATATGGGCACTTTATAAAGACGAACCTGCCCTGCAGAAACTGGTTAAATTTATCATGGATGGTGTCTTCGAAATTGCCAGCGAAGTGAATGCTCCTTACTGGAAAAATGTGAAGGATTTAAATATCGAAATCACGGGGCTTTGGTTTCAAATGACCAATGAACACAAATTCCAAGAAACTCATGTACATGGCAATTGCTCATGGTCGGGGGTTTATTACGTCAATGCCGCAAACGCAGACAAAACCAAAGATGATGTAAAAAGTGGTGACATGCCCAATGGCGTGACACGCTTTTATGGTCCCAACATGGAAGCAAGTGCAGGCGGCCATGGTGAATTTGGAAATATGTACTTACAAGATACGCATTTTGACTCTTATCCTGAAGATGGAAAATTGGTTGTTTTTCCACCGCATTTAAAACATATGCCCTTTCCTTATGCGGGTGAGGAAGATCGAGTCATTGTGTCTTTTCATGCTCAAATCCATAATCCTAATGGCTTTAAGTATGACTACTCTTTCTCTTAAAGAATTGAGCTTATTAAGCTGCATTTTTGAGAATAGTTAAAAACAAAGGTATATATCATGATTAAAATGACACCCCCCCACTTTATTGATGATATTACATTACCTCCCAATCAGTTAGAAACTCCCGCTAGTTGGAAAGGTCAGGACCTAGTTAACACACCAGAGAAATGGATACGTACATTCAACCATGCTGAAATCTGCGAACTAGAAACTGCGGCGGGAAATTACATTGCCAGTGGTAAAGATGTAGGCGAAATAACCCAAGCAGAGTTTCCATTACCCACGCTTTCAACTACCTTGTCACAACTTAAAGAAACCTTGATCAATGGAATTGGCTTCGGTGTATTACGTGGCCTACCTACCGACAATTACACCCAGCTCATGTCAGCTGCCATCTTTTGCGGTGTTGGAACACACTTGGGAAATGCCAGATCACAAAATGCCGAAGCACATATCCTTGGGCATGTACGTGATATAGGGGCAAAATCAGATGACCCAAATACACGCATTTATCAGACCTCCGAGCGTCAAACGTTTCATACAGACTCTGCTGATGTTGTTGGCTTATTGTGCTTAAAGAAAGCTCAAGAAGGTGGTGCTTCGTTACTCGTCAGCACTGAGACTATCTACAATGAAATGATGCTTTTACGACCTGACTTAGCAGCACTACTATTTCAACCCATCGCGACCGATCGACGCGGCGAGGTTCCTGAAGGTGCTAAACCATTTTTTGAAATTCCTGTGTTCAATTGGCATCAAGAACGTTTAACAGGCATTTACCAACGCCAGTATATTGATAGTGCTCAGCGCTTTGATGATGCGATGCGCTTGTCTGATTTACATGTCGAAGCATTAGATCTTTTCGATTCTTTAGCTAACGAATCCAGCTTGCACCTTTCAATGCAACTCGAACACGGCGATATGCAGTTTGTACATAACCATTCTATGCTACATGACCGCACTGGCTTTTTAGACTGGCCTGAAGTTGAAAACCGCCGTCATCTATTTCGTTTATGGTTATCAATTGATGGGGACCGAGAATTACCTGAGAGCTTTAAGCAACGTTACGGTTCGATAACGGTGGGAGATCGCGGCGGAATAGTTATCAAAGGTAGTAAATTGAATGCACCTATTGATTGAGAATTAGATTATTTAATCTCTAAGTTGTGCATACAGCTCGTAATTAAAATAAGCTATTTACGTTGCTCTAAGCGAATTGTAAACGATGCTTCATCATTACCTAAATACATCTCACCATCTTGAATATTACATTGTAATTGCATATTACGCTGCACCAAGCCCTCTACACCCTCTGCCACAATATGAATAACCTGTAAGTCTTTATATCGCTCTAACTTACTTTTTATTTGATCAAACCAAATATCTGCTTTGCCAGAATTGTAAGTATAAATAATGACCTTATCTGAACGACCACAAGCTTTACGGATACGCTTATCATCCAACTGTCCGAAATCGATCCATAGCTCAATATCATCTATCAGAGACTTTTGCCAAATATCAGGCTCATCTTCTGAGCTTAAACCTTTGGTAAAACTGAGTGTTTCAGTTGCGTTAAAAGCATACGCAATAATCCGCATCATAAAACGATAATCCGTTTCTGAAGGGTGCTGTGCCGCAGTGATCTCATGCGTTTGATAATAGTGCCGATCCATATCGGCAATATTTAAAGATATTTTATTGATGGTAGCGCTTATTGCCATAATCTATGTTTTAACTATAAAAATAGCTATTAAAGCACACCCCCCTACTTATTGATGATTTCTTCTTAAACTAACTGTCTATTTTACGACCCACACATGTTCTACAAGCAAATTATCACCAGAAAAGACCTTACCCACAAACTCATCCCCAGCATTTACTGCACCGACTCCAGATGGGGTTCCCGTCATAATAATATCGCCGTCTTCCAATGTGAAATTCCCTTTTACATCGTTCAAAATCACATCGGGTTTAAACAACATTAAATCATAACCACCCTGCTGTTTAAGCTCACCATTAATACTCAGTTCCAATCGTAAAGACTCCAAATTATCGTTAAAAGGGATGAATTCACTAAACTGAGCCGAACCATCAAAGGCTTTTGCACGCTCCCAGGGTAAACCTTTTTGCTTGAGCTTCGCTTGTACATTTCTTTTGGTTAAATCCAAACCAAATCCAACCGCTGATATTCGCTGGTGTTTTATCAATAAACATATCTCGCCTTCATAATGAACCTCATCTTTGCTATCAAAGCTAATTTCATCTGATATGGCAGAATTAGGCTTCATAAAAATCACAGGCTGAGAGGGTATCGAATTATTTAACTCCTCAATATGCGCGACATAGTTTCTACCAATACAGACAAGCTTTGAAGGCTGAATTGTTTGACCTTGATAATTGATGCTATTCATACTTAATTTTCCGCATACCTAATGTTGAAGCTACTGTAATTGACTTAGAAACAGATTAAAAGACCATTGTGTTGAGATTTTGTGTTGAGATCTTGTTCTGAAGTTTGTCGTAAAAGTAATCTTAGTAACAGACCTAGTATGAGAACACACCCCCCAATTTTTGAGAGTTTTTCCCAGAAGATAGTTATTGATGACTCTTATCTGGTGCTAAACTCAGCGCATGAATAATGAAAAACGCTATGAAATATTCCGTCGTTGGCGCGAAGATAATCCCAAACCCACCACCGAATTAAACTTCAGCAATGCCTTCGAATTATTAGTCGCTGTTACACTGTCAGCCCAATCGACTGATGTTGGCGTGAATAAAGCGACTGACAAACTATTCCCTGTGGCTAATACGCCTGAAGCTATTTACGCCTTAGGTGAAGACGGCTTAAAGGAATACATTAAAACAATCGGGCTTTATAACAGCAAAGCTAAAAACGTAATCGCTGCTTGTAAAATGCTGATCGATTTACACGGTTCTGAAGTTCCAGAAGACAGAGAAGCTTTAGAAGCGTTACCAGGTGTAGGACGTAAAACAGCCAATGTGGTTTTAAATACCTATTTCGGACACCCTACGATGGCCGTCGATACGCATATATTCCGCGTCTCAAATCGAACGGGTATCGGCAAAGGTAAAAATGTAGTCGAAGTTGAAAAGAAACTCGTCCATTTCATTCCTAAAGAATTCCTAGTGGACGCGCATCATTGGCTGATTCTCCATGGACGCTACATTTGTATCGCGCGAAAACCTAAATGTGCTGCCTGTTTGATCAGTGACTTGTGTGATTTCAAAGAGAAGTTACTATAGGTTTTGCCCTAGATAACGATTAAATGGAATTTACCAATCTCATGAAAACAATATTAATATATTTGTGATAAAAATATTTACGAGATAAGAAATGAATAAAGAAAATTTAAACGCCGTTATCCTAGACGAAACTAGTTTCAACCCTGGTGATCTCGACTTAAGCAATCTACTTACACTAAATAACAATTGGCAGCGTTACGAATCAACCACCAAAGAACAATATCTTGAGCGTTTGAAAAATATTCACATCGCAGTCGCTAATAAAGTGGTTTTTGATAAGATTTTACTCGAGCAATTACCTGACTTGAAAGTGATCCTACTCACTGCTACAGGTATGGATAACATAGACTTAGACTACTGCAAAGCACATCAAATCAGCGTTTATAATGTCAGTGATTATGGTACACCGTCGGTTTCTCAACATGTATTCAGTTTGTTACTCGCATTGTTTACTAGTCTTAATGCCTATCAAACCATGACACGCAATGGCAAATGGTCGCAATCGGAGCATTTTTCTAGTCTACAATATCCAATACGAGAACTGTCGGGTAAAACCATTGGTTTAATTGGTTATGGCACCTTAGCCAAAGGGGTTGAAAAATTAGCTTTAGCATTTGAAATGAAGGTTTTGATTGCTGCACGAACGGGCTCTATTAGCGCTCCTGATGGGCGTGTTTTAATCGATGACTTATTACCTCAAGTTGATGTCTTAAGCGTGCATTGCCCCTTAACTCCATTAACCAATAAACTAATCAATCGCGCCTTTTTAGAAAAAATGAAATCAAATGCAGTGCTCATCAATACTGCTCGTGGTGCGGTAGTCGATAATGCAGAGCTCGCTCATGCACTTCGAGATGGTGTAATAGCAGGAGCTGGCATTGATGTATTAGAACAAGAGCCACCACCAGCGGACCATCCATTGCTAGCAGCGGATATTCCTAATCTCATTTTAACTCCACATGTTGCCTGGGCCGCAGTTGAAGCGCGACAGCGTGTGATTGAAAAGGTCGCTGATAATTTAAAACACTGGCTATCTCAAACATAATCTCTCAACATTATTAGAACAACCAATTCAACCCAAAAAATATCGGATAATCCATGTTTTCAAACAGCTCAAGTCCAGAACAACAACGCGAACAAATGCGCCAGTATTACTGCGATACTTGGCAAAAACACTTGCAGCAAAAAGAGTCTTTAAGTGCCTTAGAACAGCAGATTACTGCCGTAATAAAAGAGCATCCCGAATACCATAAGTTATTAGAAAACAAAGACGCCAGCATCAATGCTGACTATTTACCAGAGATGGGAGACAGTAATCCTTTTTTGCACATGGGAATGCATTTGGGTCTTCGTGAACAAGTTAGCACCAACCGACCTGCTGGTATCGCTGAACTTTATCAAAGCATAGTCTCACTAAAAGGAGTACACGATGCCGAGCATGAAATGATCGAATGCCTTGCAGAATCTATTTGGCAAGCCCAACAGAAGCAAACCATGCCAGATGAAATTGCTTATCTTGAATGCTTACGCAACATTCAACAAAAAGCTCAAACCAAGAGGAAACCATGACATTGATGAAGAAATTCATATCAAAAAAACCCATTCACCTAACATTACTGCTAATTATCGGACTTTCAATTGGGCTAAGCGCTTGCTCAAACAGCAATAAAGTAAAAGCCAAACCCAAATATAAAACCATCCAAACCTTAAATGAACACCCAGTAGAATCAGGAACAGTCGTCTCAGCGCGAAACATTCAAATACAAGAAACAGCAAACTCCTATGGCAACATAGGAGTTACCGCCAGTTCAGGTGGCTTTGGCGGCATTTATGGTTCGATAGATTTAGCCTCACTGGGACGTTTATTCGACAACAGCCCAAGAACAAGAACAGTCCAAGAAGTGATAATAAAAAAGAACAATGGGCAAACCGTTGTTGTAACTCAAAAAAATATAGAAACATTCAAACAAGGCGACTTGGTCAAAATTTTACACCGCAATGGCGAGTCACTCGTTATTCATTGAAGTAAAAAATCAAACTAATACCAATAATTTAAACAAGATCACACCAGATAAAAAATAACAGTTCTGTTGAGCTCGTCGGAACACCCCCTTACTTTTTGAACATGCCTACTTAAATAACACCCGCTGCTTGCTCATCCGCAAAATAAGATGATCTTACCATTGGCCCACTGGCTACATGCGAGAAACCCATTTCATAACCGATGATTTCAAGCTCTTTAAACTCATCAGGCGTCACAAAACGCTCTACAGCTAGGTGATCTAAACTAGGTTGTAAATATTGTCCTAAAGTCAACATGTCACAATCGTGAGCACGTAAATCTCTCATCACTTCTTTCACTTCTTCGATCTCTTCACCTAAGCCTAGCATCAAGCCAGACTTAGTAGGAAGTGTTGGATGCATCGCTTTGAATTTCTTCAGTAAATCAAGCGACCATTGGTAATCAGAACCCGGACGAGATTGTTTGTATAAACGCGGTACAGTTTCTAGATTGTGATTGAACACATCAGGTGGAGATTTAGTCATGATTTCTAAGGCAATATCCATACGACCACGAAAATCTGGCGTTAAAATTTCGATACGAATATTCGGATTACTCTCACGCACGGCATTTATACAATCAACAAAATGTTGTGCACCGCCATCTCGAAGATCATCGCGATCTACAGATGTGATAACGACATAACGCAGGCCCATCGCTTGGATGGTTTCAGCTAGGCTTGAAGGCTCATCAACGTTGAGTGGATCTGGACGACCATGGCCTACATCACAAAACGGACAGCGTCGGGTACAAAT